>JBCBME010000048.1:0-11115 GCA_039822945.1 Pseudomonadota bacterium | reverse complement strand
ATCAAGAGGCTCCGCGGACTCTTCGCCGCCGGTCTCAGCGGTCTGGGTCTCTTCCTCTTCCGGCTCTGCGGCGGGCGCGGGCGGCGCGGGGCGGTTCGGCCGTGCCTGGGGCCGGAGCGAGGCGGTGACGGCGCCGCTCGGCGCCTCCTCTTCCTCGGCCTCGGTAACGATCTCGGTGCTGGCCTCCTCCGGGGAAGTTGCGTCTTCCTCCTCGGCCTCGGTGACGACCTCGGCCTCTGGCGCGGGCGCTGCGGCCTCGCGCACCTCATCATCGATTTGCACGTCTGGTTCGGGCGGCGCGATGGGTTCGGGCGCGACACGCGGGGCCGCACGCGGGGTGGGCGCGGCCTCTGTCACGGGCTCGGGCAATGGTGCTGGCGCGTCAGGCACGGGCGGGATGATGACATCCTCCACCACCTCGGCCTCTGGCGCGGGCGCGGGGGGCTCGGGCACGGCTTCGGGCGCCTCGGGCGGCGTGAGCGGTGCGGGCGGCGGCGGCGGGGCCTCCGGCGCAGGCGGCGGCGGGGGCGGCGCGATCTCGGGCTCAGGCTCCACGCTGGGCGGCGCGAGCACGACGGGCGTCTCCGGCACGGTCGGCGCGGGCGAAATGAGCGCGGCAAACTCCGTCTCCGAGATCACCGAGACCTGCTGGACGTCCTCCATCGGCAGGGGCTCCGCGTCAAAGCCCGGCCCGATGAGCACAAAGCCGATCAGCCCCACATGGCCAATGGTTGAGATATAGCCGCCAACGGACATGGGCGATCAGCCATCCTCAGCGCTCGGCGCGCCCTCGGGCGCGGTGCCATCGAGCGTGGGCCCGCCCAGATCGGTCACGAGCCCGATATCTGAAAAGCCGCCATTGTTGAGCGCGCCCATCACCTGCACGACCCGCTCGTAAGGGATCGCGCCATCGGCACGGAGGAAGACCTTGTTGTCGCGCCGCTCCTCGGCGATGCCGCGCAGGCGGGTGAGGAATTCGGCCTCAGGCACCTCTGTGGTCTGGATGATGATGCGCCCCTCGGCAGTGAGGGTGACAGTCAGAGGCTCCTCGCTCTCAGTAGGCAGCGCGCCTGCGGAGGTGCGCGGCAGCTCCACCGGCACGCCCACCGTCATGAGCGGGGCCGCCACCATGAAGATGATGAGGAGCACCATCATCACGTCCACGAAGGGGGTGACGTTGATCTCTGACATGGGGCGGGCGCGCGTGCGGCGCTTGCGCCGGCCCTGACGCTCCCCCCCGCCCTGCATGCTCGCGCCCATCTCAGCTGTCCAACTGGCGCGAGAGGATGGTGGCGAATTCGTCGGCGAAGGCCTCGTAGCCTGCCACGATGCGATCGGCATCGGCGGCGTATTTGTTGTAGAAAATCACGGCCGGGATCGCTGCAAGGAGGCCGAGGCCCGTGGCGAGAAGCGCCTCCGCGATACCGGGGGCCACAACGGCGAGCGAGGTGTTCTGCTGCTCGGCGATCTCGATGAAGGCGTTCATGATCCCCCAGACCGTGCCGAAAAGCCCCACGAAGGGCGCGACGGAGCCCACCGTGGCAAGGATCGGCAGGCCCTTTTGCAGACCGTCGGCTTCTTTCGAGATTGCCACATCCATGGAGCGGTCGATGCGGGACTGCGCGCCGGGGATGAGGCCGCCGTCTTCCTTGTGAGAGCGTCGCCATTCCATCATGCCCGCGGCAAAGATCGTCTCGGCCGCGCCCTTGGGGGCCATGTTCATGCCGTCAAAGAGCTCATCCAAGGGCTCGCCCGACCAGAACGCCCGGTCAAACGTGGCGGCCTGGCTGCGCGCGCGGCGGTACTGCAGCGCCTTGTTGATGATGATGGCCCAGGCCCAGGCGGAGGCCACGATGAGCATGATCATCACCACCTGAACGATGATCGTGGCACGGGCAAAGAGCCCCCACATGGAGAAATCGACTGCTGCTTCCATACTCGCCTCTTATGCGGGGCTGCCTCTTGGGGGCATGTCACCCTTTGTTAACCTTTGTGTACCGCAATTTTGCGGGGAAAGCTACGCCCGCGGGCCCCGTAATTGCGGGCTCAGCGCGGCGAGCGGCGAAGCTCCGCTGGGAGCCGCACGGGGCGGCCGCCCGTACCCATGGCCACGATGGTGACGCGGGCGGCGAAGAGCCGGGTGTACCCACGCCAGACCTCCTGGTTGAGGATCCAGCGGACGCCGGTGGCCTCCGCCACGTCGCTGCGCACCTCGAGCACGTCTCCGAGGCGCGCCGTGGCGAGGTAGTCAGCCTCAATGCGGCGCACGACAAAGACAGTGCCGGTCTCGGCGAGCGCCACCTGATCCACGCCAAGCTCCGCCACCCAGGTGGAGCGCGCCCGCTCGATGAACTTCAGGAAATTGGCGTGATAGACGATCCCGCCCATGTCGGTGTCTTCGTAATAGACCGTGACGGGAAAGGTGTGGGTCATGGTTTGACGGGGGCTCTTAATCCGCGCTGCATCAACGCTAGGAATGCGGACCGATATTCAAGGTCTTTTTCGTTGAGCGTCACGACAGCTTCCTTGAGATCCAAAGACAAGAAGCATTCAACGGGATCGTCACCGTCATATGTCAGCTTCAGATGCGCTGGCTGCGATCGAAGATCAACCGTCTCGGAGGTGAGCGGCACGACGTCGAAATCGATCGGAGCGTCTGACGCAGGTGACTTTCGTGGTGCCGGGGCAAAGCGTGAGAGGACACGCGCAATCAACGTCTTCGGAGGCGGCGTAATCTCCCATGTTCTCAGATACCCGATGAGGAAATCTGTTGCGTCACCGTCTCTCAGGAGCGTGGCGGTCAGGCGCTCCTGCAGGGCCGGGGTCTCGTAAAACTCTCCATCACGCTCGATGAGAACAGGCGCAAAGATGGATGGCAGATGGATAGCGAATTTGCCAAGGCCAAAGCCGACATCAGCCGAACAGTGGACACGCAAAGCGCCGTCCAAGTCCTCAATGTGGTCCACGCCAAAAAGCAGGTCGAGACGCGAGGTATCTGAAGCGCCCGTCAATTGCCCGTCAATTGGCAGGGGGCGTTTCACTGCTTGCCCGCCCCGAGGCGCGCCGCGATGCGCAGGGCGTGGCTCGCGTCCTTTGCGGCCACGGGCATGACGGGGTCATAGGCCGCGCGGATGAGGTCGGCGATATCGGGGCGCAGGATCACGATGCCGTCCACTTGCGCGAGCGGTGAGAGATCCATGAAGGCCGTGTCCGACCACAAAAGGATCGTCTGCACCGCCTGGCTGAGGCTGAGCGTATCTGCAGACACCGAGGCCATATGTTCGTCCATCCGGACGAAAACGAAGGCCGCCTTGATGGCGCCCGCCTCGTCAAATCGAAAGATCCGGTACTGATTGGCGTCCGCCCCCTTCAGCTTGGCGAGAAGCGGCCCGAGATCGGGCACGAGCGACCCCAGATGTGGCACCTCCCCTAGCTCATCCCAGTCACGGACGAAAAACACCATGAAGTTCACGCCGAGCTCCGGGTCGGTCTCGGCCATCTGGTGGCCCGCCAGCACCACCACGGCCTCGATCGCGGCCTTCACGACATCGAGCGTCTCGGGCTCCACTCCGAAAACGACCGGCGCAATGGGCCGCCCCCAGCGCGCAAAGACGTAAGCGCCATCCGAGCGCGTGAAAAATTCTTCGACCTGAGCTGCTTCCATGCCCCGCCCTACCGCGCCATCCGCCGCCCCTCAAGACATGCGCCCGCGCCCCTCCTTCATCTTTCCAAAAATACTCCGGGGAGCGCGAGGGGCTGGCCCCTCGCATGTGGGGGGAGCGCGAGGGGTGAGGGGTGATGCGAGCAGGCCCCAGTGGGGCCTGCGCACCCCTAACGCGCGGCACGCGCCCCCCTCGCATGTGGGGGGAGCGCGACAGTAGCCTGGCAGTAGACAGATAGAACAAAGTATGAACAACTGCACACCCTGACTCGATCACACGGAGCTGCCACTCCCCATGACCGACCTGAAGAGCCACGCCGCCCCCGCCTTCGCCGAGCTCTCGGCGCAGTCGAATTTCACCTTCCTCACCGGCGGCTCGCACCCCGAGGAATACATGCGTCGCGCCGCACTTCTCGGCCAGCCCGCGCTCGCCATCGCCGATGAGAATTCGGTGGCCGGTATCGTGCGCGCCCATACCGAGGCCAAGGAGATCGCCCGCCTCGTCAAACTCCGCAAGGATCTCGACGCCCGCGACGGCCCCATCGGCCCGCCCTGCCCGGCCCATCTGCCGCGCCCCGAAAGTGCCGCGATCCTCAATGCCCCGCGCCTCATCCCCGCCGCGCGCCTCATCCTCGAGGACGGCGTCACCGCCACCGCCATCCCGCAGGACCGCGCGGGCTGGGGGCGGCTCACGCGCCTCATCTCCACGGGGCGGCTTAGGGCCGAGAAAGGCCACTGCACTCTCTCCCTCTCCGATCTGACAGACCACGCGGAGGGGCTGACGCTGCTTCTCCACCCGCCCCATGCGCCGCTCTCACAGCCCGGCGGGCGCGCATGGGTGCAGGCCGTGCGGGAGCTGACCCGCCGCGCCCCCCACAGCTGCTTTCTCCTCGCCGCCCCCCGCTATGACGGGCAGGACCGCGCGCGCCTGGCCCGGCTGGCGCGGCTCGGCACCGAGCATGGCCTGCCGCTCGTGGCCTCCGCGCTGCCGCGCATGCACCATGGCCGCCGACGCAAGCTCCTCGACGTGCTCACCGCCATCCGCCTCGGCACCCGGGTCGACGCGCTGGGCCGCGACGCGGCGGCCAATGCCGAACAGCGCATGCGCTCGGAGGCCGAGATGCGCCGCCTCTTCCAGGGCCACGAGGCCGCCATCGCGAGAGCCGCCGAGATCGCCGCCACCCACACATTCTCCCTCGAAGAACTCCGCTACGAATACCCCAAGGAGGTGCTGGGCGGGGAGGAGCCCCCCGCCCGCCTGCGCCGTCTGGCCTATGAGGGCCTGAAATGGCGCTACCCGGATGGCGCCTCCGAGCGGGTCCACACGCTCCTCGAGCACGAGCTCACGCTCATCGGAAAGCTGAAATACGAGCCCTACTTTCTCACCGTCAACGACATCGTCTCCTACGCGCGCTCGCAAGGGATCCTGTGCCAGGGGCGCGGCAGCGCGGCCAATTCGGTGGTCTGCTACTGCCTGGGCGTCACCTCCGTCTCGCCCGAACTCGGCACCATGGTCTTCGAGCGCTTCGTGTCCGAGGCCCGCAACGAGCCGCCCGACATCGACGTCGATTTCGAGCATGAGCGCCGGGAGGAGGTGATCCAGCACATCTACGAGCGCTACGGCCGCCACCGCGCGGGGCTCTGCGCCACCGTCATCCACTACCGCGGCAAGCGCGCCGTGCGCGAGGTGGGCACCGCCATGGGGCTCTCCGAAGACACCATCGCGGCCATGTCCTCCCAGCTCTGGGGCTTTTTCTCGGCCACCGGGCTCGAGGCAGAGCGGATGCGCGAGATCGGCCTCGACCCCAGCGACCGCCACCTCGTCCAGACTCTCGAGCTGATCTACGAGATCATCGGCTTTCCCCGGCACCTCTCCCAGCATGTGGGGGGCTTTATCGTCACCGAGGGCCGCCTCGATGAGCTCGTGCCCATCGAGAACGCCACCATGGAGGACCGCACCGTCATCTGCTGGGACAAGGACGACATCGACAGCCTGGGCATCCTGAAGGTCGATATCCTCGCCCTCGGCATGCTGTCCTGCGTGCGCAAGGCCTTTGACCTCATCGATCAGCACCACGGCGACCGCTTCACGCTGGCCGCCGTGCCCGAGGACGACCGCGCCACCTATGACATGCTCTGCCGCTCCGACAGCCTCGGCGTCTTTCAGGTGGAGAGCCGCGCGCAGATGAACTTTCTGCCGCGCATGCGGCCGCAGAAGTTCTACGACCTGGTTATCCAAGTTGCGATCATCCGGCCCGGCCCCATCCAGGGGGACATGGTCCACCCCTATATTCGCCGCAGGAACGGCGAGGAGGAGGTGACCTTCCCCTCCGACGCCCTGGGGGAGGTGCTGGGCAAGACGCTGGGCGTGCCGCTCTTTCAGGAACAGGCCATGCAGATCGCCATCGTCGGCGCGGGCTTCGACCCCTCAGAGGCCGACCGACTGCGCCGCGCGCTGGCCACGTTTAAAAAGCACGGAAACGTGTCGGAATTCCGCAAACGCTTCATGCGGGGGATGGCTGACAATGGCTATGACGAGGACTTCTCAGCGCGGTGTTTCTCCCAGATCGAAGGCTTCGGCTCCTATGGTTTCCCGGAATCCCACGCGGCGAGCTTTGCGCTCCTCGTCTATGTCTCGGCCTGGATGAAGTGCCACCACCCCGGCATCTTTGCCTGCGCGCTGCTGAATTCGCAGCCCATGGGCTTTTACGCGCCCGCCCAGATCGTGCGCGACGCCCGCGAGCACGGCGTCACCGTGCTGCCCGTCTGCATCAACGCCTCGGAGTGGGACAACATCATGGAGCCGCAGGCCGACGGCACCCTCGCGCTGCGGCTGGGCTTTCGCCAGCTCAAGGGCATGTCGGAGGAGGACGCGATCTGGATCTGCGCGGCGCGCGGCAATGGCTACAGGGAGGTGCGCGATGTCTGGCGGCGCGCAGGCATCATCCCCTCCGCCGTCAAGGCGCTGGCAGAGGCGGACGCGTTCCACACGATGGGCCTCACGCGGCGCGAGGCCTTGTGGGAAGCCAAGGCCCTCGTGGGGACAAAACCGCCCCCGCTCTTCGCCCACGGCATGGAGGACGAAGCCATCGAGGAGCCCGCGCCGAACCTGCCGCGCATGACCGAGGGCGAAGAGGTGGTGGAGGATTACGTGGCCATGCGGCTGACGCTGCGCAAGCACCCGCTGGCCTTCCTGCGTCACCGCCTGACCCCCGGCATGGGGCTGCAACCCGAAGTGTCGGAGACCGGGCTCGCCCGCGATCCCTGGCAGGCGCTCGCCCCCGGCCGCACGGAGATGTGGGACCGCGCGACACCCGAGAAGACCGTGCCCGAGATCGAGCCCCGCCGCGCCTTCGCCAAAGTCCGCACCGGCCACCAGCACCCGCGCGACCAGGGCCTGCGCGTGGTGAGCCGCTAGCGCCCCAACAGAACAAGGGCCAGCCCGCGACCCTGGGTGGGGGTGAAGCCCCCTCCCGTGGGGAGGGTCGGGGGCTGGCCGGCGGTGCCGGCCGGGCGCTAATCAAAAGCTGCGCCAAGAAGGGCTGGTTCAGGTCACGAAAAAAGATCAGAGCGCGGGGGCTGCAGCCCGAGATGGGTCCAGGCCTTCTGCGCGAGCATCCGTCCGCGCGGGGTGCGCTGAATGAGGCCCTGTTGCAGGAGGTACGGCTCGATCACCTCCTCAAGCGCGTCGCGGCTCTCCGAGAGCGCGGCGGAGATCGTCTCCACCCCCACGGGGCCGCCCGCGTAATTCTCGGCGATGAGCTTCAGGTACCGCCGGTCCGCGCCGTCAAGGCCCAGATCGTCGACGCCGAGCCGTGTGAGCGCGTCATCCGCCACGGCCCGCGTGATGCGCCCGCCGCCGCCCACCACGGCGAAATCCACAACCCGCCGCAAGAGACGACCGGCGATGCGCGGCGTGCCGCGCGCGCGCGCGGCAATCTCGCGCGCGCCGTCGGCCTCCGCCTCGATCCCGAGGAGGCGCGCGCCGCGGGTGACGATCTGGTGGAGCTCATCTGTCGTGTAAAACTCAAGCCGCGTGGGGATCCCAAAGCGGTCGCGGAGCGGTGTCGTTAAAAGGCCGAGGCGCGTCGTGGCCCCCACGAGCGTGAAGGGCTGCAGCTCGATCCGCACGGTGCGCGCGGCGGGCCCTTCCCCGATGACGAGGTCGAGCTCGAAATCCTCCATGGCGGGATAGAGCACCTCCTCGACGACGGGGTTGAGGCGGTGGATCTCGTCGATGAAGAGGACGTCGCGCGCCTCCAGATTGGTGAGGATCGCGGCGAGATCACCGGCCTTTGCCAGAACCGGGCCCGAGGTCATGCGGAAGTTCACGCCGAGCTCGCGCGCCATGATCTGCGCGAGCGTCGTCTTGCCGAGGCCTGGGGGCCCGTGAAAGAGCGCGTGGTCCATCGCCTCACCGCGCCTGCGCGCGCTCTCGATGAAAACGGAGAGGTTGGCGCGCGCGGCCGCCTGCCCGATGAAATCGTCGAGCGCCTGGGGCCGCAGGGCACGGTCAGCATCTTCGGGGCGACGCTCCGGGCGCAGGGTGGGATCGGGCTCGCTCATCCGCCGTTATCCCTTGGGTGCCAGAAGCTTGAGGGCGGCGCGGATGAGATCGGCCTCGGTCGTAGCCCCCTCGCCCGCGGCCTGGGCCACGGCGCTTGCGGCCTCACCGGGCGCGTATCCGAGATTGCCCAGCGCGGAGAGGGCCGCGGCCTGCGCGCCGCCCTCTTGAGGGACAGGCGTTGGGGTATCGATAACGGGTTCCTCACCCTCGGGCGCGGCCCCCAAGGCGGCAACGCCGCCCATGGCCATCACCTTCGGCGCTTTGTCCTTGAGCTCGTTGACGACGCGCTGCGCGGTCTTCGGACCCACGCCCTTGGCGGTGGCAACCGCGCTCCAATCGCCCAGCGCGATGGCGCGGCCCACGCCCTCACCCCCCAGCGCGCCGAGGATCGCCATGGAGGCCTTCGCCCCGATCCCCTGCACGGAGGTCAGCAGGCGGTGCCATTCCTTTTCCGTGAGCGTCAGAAATCCGAAGAGCTGGAGATTATCCTCCCGCACCAGCAGATCGGTGTAGAGCGCGACGGCCTCCCCCGGGCCGGGCAGGGCAGACAGCGTACGCTCCGAGCAGGTGACGAGGTAGCCCACGCCGCGCACATCAATGAGGACGTGATCATCGGCGCGGTATTCGAGCCGACCGGCGATGCGCCCGATCATGCGGAGGCCCGCGCCAGCGCCGCATCATAGCGCCCCGCTGATTGCAGGTGGTGGGCATGGCAGATCGCCAGCGCCAGCGCATCGGCGGCGTCCGGCCCGCTCAGGTGCACGCCCGGCAGCTGCATCGCCACCATATGCGCCACCTGCCGTTTGTCGGCATGGCCCACGCCGACGACGGCCTTCTTGACGGCATTGGGGGCGTATTCGCCCACGTCGAGCCCGACCCGCGCGACGCTCAGCATCGCGACACCGCGCGCCTGACCCAGTTTGAGCGTGCCTGCGCCGTCCTTGTTCACGAAGGTCTGCTCCACGGCGGCGGCATCGGGCGCATGGGCCTCAAGCACGGAGGTGAGCCCGTCAAAGAGCCGGAGGAGCCTGTCTGCCAGCGCGCCCGCGCCCCCCGAACACTGGCCGTTTGCGATGTGGGTGAGTCGCGCGCCGCGCATCTCAATCACTCCCCATCCGCAGGACCGCAGCCCCGGATCGATGCCCAAAACACGCATTGCTCGCGCCCCGTTTTTATCTTTCGTAAAGCCTTAGCACGAAGCGTGAACATGCGCCAAGCGCTTCGTGCGCAGCGGGGGCGATCGTCAAAGCGCTTTGATGGTCGAAATCCGCCAAATCGCGGCCGATTTGCGACATGCCCCTACGTCGATTAACCGTTTTGTAACAGTGCGTTATAGCGAATTTGTGTCATGCTGGAATTGCATATCACCCATGCAAAAACTGCTCCTTGTCGGGGCATGGCGCGCGGCATAGTTGCGGCTCACGACACGCGGGATAGGCCCGCATTTACAGCCCATCGGAGGATACCATGGCCGCATCGACCACCGCACGCCCGCTTGCCACCACCGGTGGCGCACTCAAGCCGATCGTTTCGCTTTTTGACGCGGTCGTGGCTTGGAATGACGCACGCAAGACCCGCCAGGCTCTGCGCCAGCTCAACACGCACCAGCTCAACGATATCGGCCTTCTGTCGTCCGATATCGACCTCTTCGTGACGAAGTATCGCTAAGAGGGCCTCGCGGCCGGGTTCCCTCTCCCCTTCCCGAGCCCGCCCGCGACACGACAAAGCCGCGCTTGATCTCCCCAAGCGCGGCTTTTCTTTGTCTGGATGATCGAGCGCGCCGCGGCGCGGCTCAGCCGGTGGCGGCCTTAGCTGGCGAGCGCGCGAGCTGCGACGCTGAGCTTGGGCTTGATGTCCTGCCAGGTCTCGAGGCTATAGAGGATAGTGGGACCGGCCTGTTCGATGACGTAGGCGGTGACCGGATCCATCTCCATGAGACGGGCCATCATGGCCTCGGGCGGGGTGCCCGCGGCGAGGCGCTCGATGCGGCCCTCGTAGGTGACGGCGCCGTCCTTGACGAAGACAGTGGCCTTAAAGGCGATGCTGGCTGCCGCGAGCAGGAGGCAGAAGGCCACGGCACGGCGGAAGCCGTTGCGGCGCGGACGCATCACCATGAGACCGTCATGGCGCATAATGGTGACTGAGCCGCGTGACAGGCGGCGGTGCTGACGGGTCAGCCGGCCCATCTTTTGGCCAAACGAACGATGTGAACTAGACATGGCAGCCTCTGTGATCGCCCCCGACCACGTGGCAAACTTCGTACCGAAATGTGGCGAAAATCGGGCAAGTCCCCCCAATTTGCCGCAAAACCCCTTATTTTTAGGGTTAACGGCTCAGGGTCAGCGTCGCCCAGTCAACAATCTCCGCCCGCCGCTCGAGATTGAAACCGTGGCGTGCATAAACATCGGCCACCTCATCGGCCTGATGCGTGAGAATCCCGGAAAGAATCACCTTTCCCCCCTGTGCGGCGTGTCTGGCCATGGCAGGAGCAAGTTCAATTAATGGCGCTTTTAAGATATTGGCGAAGATCAGGTCGAACGGCGCAGCGCTGTGGAGCGTGTCGTGCTCAAACCCGGTGGCCTCGAGGCAGGTGACGCGCCCGGAGAGGCCGTTGGCGATGACGTTGGCTTCCGCCACCTCGACGGCCACGGCGTCAATGTCAGCGGCGAGGATCACACCGTCGAGAACGCGGGCAGCCGCCATGGCGAGCACAGCGGTGCCGCAGCCGATATCTGCCACCCGCTCAAACCGTGCGCCACCCTCGAGGAGCGCATCAAACGCCTCTAGACATCCCTTGGTGGTGCCGTGGTGGCCGGTGCCAAAGGCCATGGCCGCCTCGATCAGGAGCGGCTCGGCCCCTGCGGGGACCTTGTCGGCGTCATGGCTG
>JBCBME010000047.1:0-11355 GCA_039822945.1 Pseudomonadota bacterium | reverse complement strand
CGGATGGAGATCCACCACGAGGCCAGACTGAAGGCGCGAGGCAATGCGATCCTCCAGCTGCTTGATCTCACCCGGTGCCCGATCGGCCGAGATGATGATCTGTTTGCCCTGATCCACGAGTGCATTGAACGTGTGAAAGAACTCTTCCTGGGTGGAGTCCTTGCCGGCGATAAACTGCACATCGTCGACCATGAGAACGTCGGCGTTTCGGAAGAGCAGCTTGAAATCCATCATCTTCTGTTCACGCAGCGCGTTTACGAAGCGGTACATGAACTGCTCTGCGCTGAGATAGAGGACCTTGAGCTCCGGATTGAATTCGCGAAGCTCATGGGCGATCGCCTGCATGAGGTGCGTTTTACCCAGGCCCACGCCACCGTAGAGAAAGAGAGGGTTGAAGGTGACCTCACCGCCCTCGGCCACGCGCTTGGCCGCGGCAAATGCGAGTTCGTTCGGCTTCCCGACGATAAAGCGCTCAAAGGTGTATTTCGGATCAAGCTTGGCACCACCCACATCGAAGAACGCCTCTTCGCCGCGTCCTTCATCGCGATCATCGTCGTCAGATGGTGCGTTCGCGGGCGCATTCCGTGACGCGAACCCCGTATCCACGTCAAAGCGTACCCGATCGACCGTCACCCCATTGGCCCGCAGGCCATAAACGATCTCGTCCCCGTAATTCCGGCCCACATACGAGCCAACATAGGCAGTTGGCGCGATAAAGCTGGCCACGCCGTTTGATGCGTCTGAAAACTGAAGTGGTTCAATCCAAGCTGTGTAAGCGTGGGCCCCCACCGAACTCTTTAAACTCTGTCTTACCGTCCCCCAGGCGTCATGCGTCATCGAGTATCTCTCGTTTCTAATTTTTCATCATGCCCTGCGCAGCGCAGGGCGGCCTCATGCGAATACGCCGGGTCAGAAGAGGCCACGCCAAGAGACGCCAAGCAAAGGCCTGCGCCTTGCTCGAGGGGCTTTGCCCCGTACCTCACCGTTTTTGGACACCAAAAGGCTGACAACGCCCCTTGAACGAAGGCTCAGCGCTGCCACGCTGTCGCCTTGCGCACACCTCGAACGTCAGCGGAGCTATCCCATCAACTCCAGCGTTCGCGGTGTCATGTCCCCCCAGAATATGACTCGCAGGTCAAACTTAGAGGCTGCGTGAGAAGCCGTTCAACTGTTCAATTCCCTTGACTCAAAAAAAGGCCAAAAGGAATCTGTTGACGATCACGCACACCTCAGAATGACAAAAGCGCCGGCTCGCGGCGCTTTTTGAAAAGCTGTTATTTCCGGCCCCGTTGCGAAGAATCGCGAGGGCGGAAGGGCGCGTTTTAGCCGAGTGCCTTAACGCGCGCCGCCAGCCGGGCCATTTTTCTTGAGGCGGTGTTTTTGTGATACACACCCTTGCTGACGCCGCGCATAAGCTCAGGCTGGGCGGATTTGAGCGCTTCTGCAGCAGCGGCAGAGTCACCCGATGCGATCGCTTCTTCGACCTTGCGGAGATACGTCCGGATGCGGGAGCGGCGTGCCTTGTTTACGGCAGTGCGGCGCTCGGCCTGGCGGGCGCGTTTCTTGGATTGAGGCGTGTTGGCCATTGGTGTTGGTCCCTTCGTGGGTCAGCAAATATCAAAAGCGTAGCTGTCCACCGGAACGTCGGTCGCCGGGACGAATCGAGCCGTAGCGGGCTGCACGCGCATGTCAGGCGCGCCGTATAGGCGGGCGCGCGCGGCAAGGCAAGCCTCACTTGTCCCGGAACTGCGGCTCCCGCTTGGCGAGAAAGGCTTCCATCCCTTCCGTCTGGTCATGGGTCGCAAAGAGCGAATGGAAAAGCCGACGTTCAAAGAGGAGCCCTTCATCGAGCGTTGTCTCGTAGGAGCGATTGACCGCCTCCTTCGCCGCCATAACGGATGGCATCGATTTCTCGGCGATCTTGAGCGCGATGGCACGCGCCTCGGTCAAAAGCTTCTCGGCGGGAAAGACGCGGCTCACGAGGCCGGCGCGCTCTGCCTCGTCAGCATCCATGAAGCGGCCCGTCAGATGCATGTCCATGCTCTTTGACTTACCCACCAGTTTCGTGAGCCTCTGGCTGCCCCCGATCCCTGCGATCACGCCGAGATTGATTTCGGGCTGGCCGAATTTGGCGGTGTCCGAGCACACGATGAAGTCGCACATCATGGCAAGCTCGCATCCCCCACCCAGCGCGTAGCCCGACACCGCCGCAATGATCGGCTTGCGCACCGCGATGATCGCCTCTGCCTCGGCGACAAAGAGGTTTTCGGTGTAGACGTCCACGAAGTCCTTTTTGGCCATCTCCGAGATGTCGGCACCGGCGGCAAAGGCCTTTTGCGATCCGGTGAGCAAGATCGCTCGAACGCGCTTATCGGAATCTGCTTCGGTGACGGCTTGCGCGATCTCTCCCATCATCTGATTGCTCAGCGCATTGAGCGCCTCAGGACGGTTCAGCGTGATCGTGGCGACGTGATCGTCGATCTCATAGAGAATAGTCTCAAAGGCCAAAGGCTCGCTCCCTATCGCTGGCATTTGGGGCAATAGAAGCTGGAACGCCCCGATTGCACAATCCGTTTCACTGACCCGTCACAGGTCTCTTTCACGCAGGGCTGACCCTCACGGTCGTAGACCCTGAACGTGTGCTGGAAGTAGCCAAGCTCTCCATCTGCCTGTCGGTAGTCACGCAGGGATGAGCCTCCTGCCTCGATCGCGTCTTCAAGCACCTGGCGGATAATGGGCACGAGGCTGCCTGCGCGGGCGGCGCTCAGATTGCCAGCCTTGCGGCGCGGCGAAATTTTCGCGCGGTAGAGCACTTCGCAGACATAGATATTGCCGAGCCCCGACACGACACGCTGATCGAGCAGGGCGGACTTGATCGGGGTCATGCGCCCTTTGAGGCGCGCGGCCAGATACGCCTCGTTGAAGGCGTTCCCAAGCGGCTCAGGGCCCAAGCTCTCCACAAGCCAGTGGTTTTCCATGTCCTGACTGGGCCACAAGTCCATGTGCCCAAAGCGGCGGGCATCGTTGAACGTGATGCGCGCCCCTCCAGCCATGTGCAGCACCACGTGGTCATGCTTCGCCGGTGCCGGATGATCATGGTAAAAGCCGCCGATCTCTGCCCCCGAAATCAGCATCCGCCCAGACATGCCGAGATGAATGAGGAGCGTCTCGCCGCTCGAAAGATCGGCAAAGATGTACTTGGAGCGCCGCCGGAGCGCGGTCACCCTCCGACCTGTGAGCCGCGCGGCCATCCCTTCGGGCAAGGGCCAGCGCAAATCGGCGCGGTTCACTTCAGCGCGCTCGATCACGGCACCTTCCATCACGGGCAGCAGACCGCGGCGTACCGTTTCGACCTCTGGAAGCTCTGGCATCTCCGCCTCATCGTGACCCGAGGCGCGAGAGCTAGCAACAGCGTGGCAGACCTACAAGCGGGCCATGTCGCGAAAGCGTGCGAGGGCCGCCATGAATTCCGGGCGCCGCTCGATATGTTTCATGACCCCGGCGCGCGAGCCGTCCTCGAAGTGGAGGCGCAGCACGTAGGCCCCTTTGTCCTCGACATGGACGAGTTTGCGCAGATCGAGCTCTCGAACACCAAAGGCCCAGGTCGGGATGCTGAGCCGTGCACCGTCGAGAGACAGCGCATAAGTCCAAACATAGCTGATCGTCCAAGCCGAAAGCGCGCTGACGGCCATGTAGCTTTCCCAGAAGTAGCCCGGCGCAAGCGCATCAAGCGCGGAATTCAGATTGATCATCGTCAGAAGCAGGCCGACGAGCACCGTCGCGAGGAGCTTGACCCCAAACTCCAACGGAAGTGTGAGCGGCGACCCGCCATGGACTTTTGCCGGATGGCGCGCAGTGAGGCCAAGACGCTTGAAGAGCAGCGTCACATGCGCCGCGCCAAAGCGACTAAGCGCCCACAACAGCAACACGCCAAGGGCGATGGTCGCAAGGATGCTCCATGGTATAGACATCACATACTGCTCGGTGCCGTTTACACGTTTGTTCTTTTGAGCAGCGGGATATATCTCAAATGAGACAAGACTTAGGCAGCCCGCGAATTCCATGACAGACGAGCAAATTACCACTCACTTCGGCAATGAGACCGTGCCGGAGAGCGAGAAGGCAGGCCGCGTGCGCGGCGTCTTTACCTCGGTGGCGTCAAAGTACGACATCATGAACGACGTCATGAGCGCCGGCATCCACCGCCTCTGGAAGGACGCGATGATGGATTGGCTGGCGCCGCGGGCGGGGCAAAAGCTTCTCGATGTCGCTGGCGGCACCGGTGATATCGCGTTTCGGTTTCTGGCCCGCGCGGGCTCTGGTCATGCGACCGTCCTCGATTTGACCGAAGGCATGCTCGTTGAGGGGCGCCAGCGCGCCGAAGCGGAGCGGATGTCCGAACAGCTCGATTGGGTCGTGGGGGACGCGATGGCGCTGCCGTTCGATGACGCCACCTTCGATGTCTACACCATCAGCTTTGGCATCCGGAATGTCACCCGCCCGGCTGAGGCGCTGAGCGAAGCCTACCGCGTTCTCAAACCCGGCGGCCGCCTCATGGTGCTGGAGTTTAGCCAGTTGCCAAATCCCATGCTTCAGGCCGCCTATGATGCCTACAGCTTCAACGTGATCCCCGCGATGGGGCGCGTCATCACCGGAGATCGCGACAGCTACCAATACCTGGTCGAGAGCATCCGTAAGTTCCCCGATCAAGAGACCTTCCTGTCGATGATCGAGGATTCGGGCTTCGGGAATGCGAAGTACCGCAACATGAGCCAAGGCATCGCCTGCCTGCATAGCGGCTGGAAGCTCTGATGATCGTTGGCAGGCGCGACACCCCTTTGGCGCGATCATGGCAGAGACGCCGCTAGCCTGAATGCGCGGACCTCATAATATCCTTCGGCTCATCCGTACCGGTGCCACCTTCGAGCGCACCGGCGCCATGAGCGTCGTGCTTGAAGCGTTTGATGCGCCTGCTCCCCTTCGGCTTGTGGCGCGCATTCTCGGCTGGCCCTTCCAGTGGCTGGGGTATCGCGGCGATCCCATGATGCCGCCGCTCACCCGCGCTCTGACGGCTCTCGGGCCCGCCTACATCAAGTTTGGACAGATCCTGTCGACGCGGCCGGACGTCGTGGGCGAAGAGATCGCCGTGCAGCTCCGCGTTCTCCAGGACAAGCTGCCCCCGTTTTCCATGCGCGAGGCGAAGGCCACGATCGAGGCCGAGCTTGGCATCCGCGTCGATGACACGTTTCAGAGCTTGTCGGAGCCCATCGCCGCGGCCTCGCTCGCACAGGTCCATAAGGGCGTTGTGCGCGGCACTGGCCAAACGGTGGCAGTCAAAGTGCTGCGCCCAGGGATCGAGCGGGCCTTCCGGAAAGACATCGATGCCTTCTACCTCGCGGCATGGGTGGTGGACCGGCTCTCTCCATCATCGCGGCGGCTCCGCCCTCTGGACGTGATCGGTCATTTCGAGGGCGTGGTCATGGCCGAGCTCGACCTCCGTCTTGAGAGCTCAGCCGCTGCGGAATTCTCGGCCAACACTGAAAAGGACGAGGGCTTCGAAGTCCCAGACGTGAAGTGGGACCTCTCCTCCCGGCGGGTCATGACGCTGGCCTGGGTCGATGGGCTCAATGCCTCGGACATCAAGGCCATCGAGGCCGCCGGCCACGATCGCTACGCTCTTGGTGAAAGCGTACTGCGTTACTTTCTCATGCACGCCCTCCGCGATGGCTACTTCCACGGGGATATGCACCAGGGCAATCTCAAGATCGGGCCTTCGAGCGAGCTCATTGCGCTCGATTTCGGCATCATGGGTCGGCTCGATGAGTACACCCGCCGCGTCTATGCAGAGATCCTCTTTGGCTTCATCCGCAAGGACTACAAACGCGTGGCCGAGGTACACTTTGAGGCAGGCTATGTGCCTCCGGACCGGGACGTCGACGAATTTGCACGCGCGCTCCGCTCGGTAGGGGAACCGATCTTTGGGATGGATGCCTCACGCATCTCCATGGGTCGGCTGCTGGCCTATCTATTTGAAGTGACGGAGCGCTTCGGCATGGAGACCCGGACCGAGCTGATCCTCCTGCAGCGTACCATGGTGGTGGTCGAAGGGGTGTCGCGGACGCTCAACCCCAACATCAATATCTGGTCAGTCGCAAAACCCGTGGTGGAAGACTACGTGCGCCGCAACGTCGGGCCGCAGGCCCTCGCCAAGGATCTCTTCCAGACCGCGCGCGTCCTGTCACGTTTCGGCCCGCGCCTCCCGCAGCTTGCAGAGCGCGCGCTGATGGAGGCCACGAACCCACAGCCGCCCGTTGCTGAGCGGCGCACATCTCTGCGTCTTGTCGCGGTCGTCGCCCTCGTGAGCGCGGCCTTGGGCGCGGGCCTCGCCTCACTGCTATGACGGGCGCGCGCGACATCCGCGCGGTGGCACCGAACCTCAAGCGCCGCCTGTCGGGTGTCACAGCCACGATCGAGCGCCTTGTGCCGCTCATGCCTGGCGTTGTGGCAACAGGCCCGGGCCTCCCAGCGAGCGTGCCGCATATCACACTCATGCAAGCCGCATTGATGAAGCGCGACCGCTGGCGCGTCTGGCATGCGCGCCGCAATACGGAAATGCTCCTCGGGCTCGCGCTGAGATACGTGTTGCGTCGCAAGTACAGGCTGCTCTTCACCTCCGCCTCGCAACGCGCGCATACGGGATATACCAAGTGGCTGATTTCGCGTATGGAGGCCGTGATCGCGACCTCGCAAAAGACGGCGAACTACCTCGATCGCGAGGCGCGGGTGATCCTTCATGGCATCGACACCGCGCGGTTTTCTCCCACTGACACCAAGGCGAGCGCAAAGGCCGCGCTGGGGCTGCCCGAGGGCGATATCTTCATCGGGTGCATCGGGCGCATCCGTCATCAAAAGGGGACGGATGTGTTCGTCGACGCGATGATCGCGGCCTGCAAGGCTGATCGGCGCGTACGAGGCACGATCATCGGGCGCGCCACCGAACAGCACGTCGACTTTCAAAAGGGCCTCGAGCAGAAGATCCGCAACGCGGGCCTTCACCACCGTATTCGCTTTGTGGCAGAGGTGCCCGTCGATGAGATCGTGGACTGGTACCGCGCCTTGGATCTCTTCGTTGCGCCACAACGCTGGGAGGGGTTCGGCCTGACACCGCTCGAAGCGATGGCCTGCGGGGTTCCCGTCATCGCAACGCGCGTGGGCGCCTTCGAAGAACTCGTCGTCGATCATGAGACAGGCCGCCTTATTCCGGCGAGCGACGTCGATGCGATGATCGCGGCCATCGCCGAGACGCTCTCCGATGAGGCGACACTGCCGAAGTGGTCTGACGCGGCCCGCAAGCACACAGAGGCCAACTTCCGGATCGAGGGAGAGGCGGATAAGATCCTTTCGGTCTATGAAGAGTTGCTCGAAGGGCGCGCGTCATGAACCTGAGAGAAGCTCGCGCCCTCGTCTGCGTTCACCTCGGGATGGCAAAATGGCTCTTCATCCACATTCCCAAAAACGCGGGCGTCTCCATCGCCAAAACCCCCGCACTCGCCAACAGGCTCGTTCGGCCCGAAGCATCGTTCCACATCTCCCGCGCCTACACGCAGGCGCTGCGCGAGACGATGGAAGCGGCGGGAGAGCACCACGGGATCCAGCATGCCCGATGGCGCGACGTGAAGCCTTGGGTGCGTGAGCGGTTGCAGCCAGTGGCCATCGTCCGAAACCCTTGGGCACGCACTGTCTCACGCTTTCGCTTCGCCCAAACTGCGCTTGAGACCGGGAAGAACCGAGGGTTTTCGGTTCCCGAAACCTTGGAAGACTTCCTCGAGGAACGGCACGAATACGGGACACGAGACTTCTACTGGCACCGGGCGGTGCGGGGCTGGTACCCGCAGGTTGACTACGTCACCGATGCCGACGGCACCTTGAAGGCCGACATCCTGCGGCAGGAAACGCTGAGCGAAGAGGCACCGCGCTACTTTGGCCTCGATCAGGCACCGAAGCCCCGAAATGTCTCACAGGGCACGAGAGCCAGCTATCAGGACCTCTACACCCCAAAGACCATTCAGATCGTAGCCGATTGGTACGCCGCAGACATCGACTTCTTCGGGTTTGACTTCGACACTGCTGCCACGCGGAATTTCACCGCGATCGGCTAAGGAGCCAGAACCCGGTCCCCGAGATCACCCAGCAGATCGTCAAGCGTGGCCTCCCCGGCCATTTCGGCAAGCTTCTTGTCGTGGAGCAGGAACGAGAGGCCGTGGACGACACTCCACAGCACGAATCCACGGCGCCTCACCTCCTGGGTGATTTCCGATTCTCCGAGGCACTTCGCCACCTCTTCCAGCACCATGTTGAAGGTGCCCTGGCCCGCCTCATCGAGATTTTCGTCCTCGAGCGCATCGGTGTAGCCGCCGAATTTCAGGCGGAAGATCGCGGGTTCGGTGAGCGCAAAGTTCACGTATTGGCGGCCCAGCGCGCGCACCCTGTCCGGGCTTCCTTCGGGGATGCCCTCGAGCGCGGCATGCATGTTGTCTTGAAAGCGCATCATGCCTTCCATGACAACCGCGACGACCATTTCGTCTTTGTTCTTGAAGTGCTTATAGGGTGCTGCCGTCGAAACGCCCGCCGCGCGGCAGGCCTCTGAGACGGAAAAGCCATCTACCCCTTTTTCTTCAACGAGCCGTCGCGTGGCCTCGATGAGGCCCGCGCGCAAATCGCCATGATGGTAGCCCGATTTCTTGAGTCCGGGGTCTTTGGAGCTGCGCTCCAGATTTTTCGTATCTTCCATGATCCAAGCCATGCCTCAAACCGTAAATCTTGTCAAAGTAAGTAATTCTAACATATGTTAGAGACATTAACTTAGAAGAGGGCAAGCCGATGGCTGACGCAAAGGAACAACGGAAACCAGGCCGCATGCGGCGTTTCCTTGGCAGCGCGGCGCGCATCACGGGACGCGTCACTCTCACCGTGGCGATCATCGCTGGTGCGGGTGTGGCCATTCAGTATGGCTCCGCGGAACTCGCGGACCGCGCAGCATCCGCCCCCGCACCAGAGGCTGCAGCCCCGATGTCGGTGGCAGCCACGGCGCTTAACCCTCAAACACACTACGAGATACGCCGTGCCTTTATCGGCCAGGTGGAGCCGCAGCGCCGGGTTGAGATCTCTTTTGAGCTCTCGGGCCAACTCGACCAGATCCTCGTCGATGAGGGCGATGCCGTCAGCGCCGGCGACCTTCTTGCCACGCAAGACACGTTGCTTTTGGACGCCGAGCGCCAGCGGCTTGAAGCGAGCCGGGATGCAATCGCCGCGCAACTGACGTTCGCGGAGCAAAACGTCGAGCGGAACACGGGCCTGCGGGGCCAGGGGCTCACCAGCCAGGCAAGCTTTGACGAAGCGCTCGCACGCCGCGACGAACTGGTCTCCCGCATCGCAGAGACGGATGCAGCCCTCACCAGCGTTGCCATTCGCCTTGAAAAGTCCCGCATCGTCGCGCCTTTCGACGGCCGCGTCACCGAACGGCTTGTCGACGGGGGTGAAACCCTCGGCGCTGGCCAGCGCATTCTCGGGCTGGTGGAGACGTCAGCACCAACTGTGCGTGTCGGTGTCCCCCTCGACCTGACGGAAGGCGCGCTGAGCACCGTAGAAATCGAAGCTGGCGGCAAGACCCTGCCTGCTGAGCTTTTGTCGCTCCGGCCCGACATTGATCCCGTCACCCGCACGCGCACTGCGCTTTTCCAGCTCGATGCGCAAAGCAAGGTCACCTTTGGCGAGACTGCCCGCCTAATCATGAGCCAAAGCGTCGAGGCCGACGGGCTTTGGGTCCCGGTGACGAGCCTGAAAGAGGGTGTCCGCGGGCAGTGGACCGTCCTCGTCGTAGATCCGGAAGACACAGTGCGATCCGCATCGGTTGAGATCCTCCATGCTGAAAGCGACCGCGTCTTTGTCCGCGGTGGCTTCCCCGAAGGAACCCGCCTCATCAATGACGGCCCCCAGCGGGTCACGGTCGGCCAGCGCGTCGTCGTCGAAAACTCCTGAGGGCTAAGACCATGGAAACGCTTCCCTTCCGTCAGCCGCGCCTTGTGGCTCTGATCATCCTCGTTCTGGTGTCTGCGGGCCTCTCCTCGTTCTTGTCCCTTGGGCGGCAGGAAGACCCGACAATCACCAACCTCTTTGCCAACGTCACCACGCAGTTCCCGGGCGCAGACCCGGAGCGTGTCGAGGCGCTGGTCTCAGCCAAAATCGAAGAAGAGCTCCGCGAGATCCCCGAAGTCGACACGGTCACCTCCGTGTCTCGGTCGGGTGTTTCCGTCGTCTCGGTGGAGCTTCTTGAAACACTGGACGAAGCCACGATCGAGCAGGTCTGGAGCGAAGCGCGCGACGCCGTCGAAGATGCGCGCCGCGAGTTTCCAGCGGGCGTCCTTGCGCCCGAATTCAACGCAGAGGGCATCTCTGCATATTCAGCGGTGGTATCCATCACCGCCAGCACAGAGGGCACGCCGCTCACCATCCTTGCGCGTCACGCAGAGGCGCTCGGAGACAGGCTGAGGGCAATCCCCTCGACCCGCGCTGTCGATTTCTTTGGCTTGCCCGAGGAAGAAGTGCTCATCAGCGTAGATCCCATTCGCGCCGCAGCGCTCGGCCTGACAGCGGCAGAGATTTCCTCGCGGATCTCGGAGGCAGACGGCAAGGTTCAGGCAGGCCGCCTGCAGGGGGACGTCGATCTCACCATCTCCGTGACGGGCGAGATCGAAACCCTCGACCGGCTGCGGCAGGTTGTGTTGCGCGAAAACACGTCCGGTGCTGTCACCACGCTCGGCGACATAGCGCAGATCGACCGCGGCCCCCGCGAACCGGTTGCCGAAGCGGCCATCGCCAATGGAAAGCCCGCCATCCTGATCGGCGTCCTTGCGCAAGACAACGTACAGATCGATCGCTGGATGGGTTTTGTCCGGGATGAGCTTGCCGCGGGCGCGGTCGTCATTCCACTTGGGATCGAAGAAACGCTCCTTTTTGACCAAAGCATCTACACCGTCGACCGCCTTGCTGAGGTGGGCGCGAATATGGCCATCGGTGTGGCCCTCGTCGTCGCCGTCCTCTTTCTGACCCTGGGTGTCAGGGCCGCGGCCATCGTGGCGCTCGTTCTGCCGATTGTGTCTTTGGCGACGCTGGCCACCATGAACTTCATCGGTCTGCCGATCCATCAGATGTCGGTGACCGGGCTTATCGTGGCTCTTGGCCTCCTCGTGGATGCGGCCATCGTGATGACCGACGAAGTGCGGTGCAGCAAGCCGGCGGACGGCCTCGCCGACTGCCGTGATGCGCGCCATGCCGACCTGCAGCCTGCGCCGCACT
>JBCBME010000046.1:0-11396 GCA_039822945.1 Pseudomonadota bacterium | reverse complement strand
ATCCACGATCGTCCCGGTCGCCGACAAACTGGGTGCCGCCATCGGCGCGTCCCGTGCGGCAGTGGATGCGGGCTATGCGCCCAATGATTGGCAGGTGGGCCAGACCGGTAAGGTCGTAGCACCGGACCTTTATATCGCCGCCGGCATTTCCGGCGCGATCCAGCACCTTGCGGGCATGAAGGACTCGAAAGTCATCGTCGCCATCAACAAGGACGAAGAAGCACCGATCTTCCAGGTGGCGGATTACGGCCTCGTGGCGGACCTCTTCGAGGCCGTGCCGGAGCTGACCGAAAAGCTGAGCTAAGGGCGGCGACACTGCCCCCGATCAGGGGCCCGTGCCATACCCGGCGCGGGCCCTTTTCTTTGTGTCACCCCGAATGTTGGCGGCCAGCGCCTCCGCGATCTCCTCATGGGCCATCGCGCTCAAGAGATGGGCTGCCACGGGGGCCTCTGTCTCTGAGAAAAACATCTCTTTCGTGCCTTCGGCATGTGCCGCCTCCGAGGGGCGTGCGCGCGTGATGCTCGCAGCCTCGGTGGCGATGGCCGCCATCATGAGCGGCTCAATGAGAAAGGCCCCGATATTGGCGCTGGCAGGCGGTGGCAGCCGCAGTAGGTGGACGGGGACGCCCAGCGTGTCGATCAGCGCCTGCATCCGCTCCACCCAGACGCTCTGCAGCTCCTGCTGGACGGTGCGCAGGGCCTGCGGGGCTTGGGCTGCGATCTGCACCATCAGGTGCCCGGTGAAATGCACATCCGTCAGATCAAGACGCGGCGCGATCTCTCTGAGCGGCTCATAGGCGCGGACAAAGCGGTCATTGCGCCGCGGATGGACCTTGTAGAACGCGTTCGACAGGTTCACCGCCCCCATCACTTCGAGCACCACCGCCTCGGCGCCCCGCGCCACCGCGAGCACTTCAGGGTCGCGCAGAAAGGCGTCCGGCCCCGCATTCTTGATGCCCAGATTGGCGCAGCCCAGATCGCAGAGCCGCGCCGTCAGCGTCGGAAAGGGGCGCGTCAGAAACGGCCCCACCGTCTCCGTTGCCCCGAGAAATGCGATGTACGGCGCAGTGCGATCCACCTCCGGCCCCCGGAAATCGATCTGCGAATACCCATATCGGCACGGCTGCAGCTCCAGCAGCGCACGACCCAGGCCCATATTGGCCATGGCCCAACTCCTTTTTCACCCAAGACCGGAACCTAGGTGGGCGAGGTAACGCGTTCCCTAACGCGGGACGCCGGAGTTCAGGCAATTCGACGCAAATGCGAGCCGCCTCTTTCGGCCCCGCGGGCCGGGGTATAGGCTCGGCGCGAGTGAAGGAGACGGCGATGGACGTGACATCGATTGGAGTGATCGGAGCTGGTCAAATGGGCAACGGGATCGCCCATGTGATGGCGTTGGCGGGTTACGAGGTACGCCTCAGCGATGTCAACGAAGACGCCCTCTCTAAGGCAAGAAGCAAGATCGGTGCCAACATGAACCGCCAGGTCGTGCGGGAAAAGATCACCGAGGCGGAGCGCGACGCCGCGCTCGCGCGGATCATCTCCGCCAAGAGCCTCGCCGATGTGGGCCAGACCGATGTCGTCATCGAGGCAGCCACCGAGCGTGAGACGATCAAGCAGGCGATCTTCGAGGATATCCTGCCGCATCTGAAGCCCGACACGATCCTGACCTCCAACACCTCCTCGATCTCGATCACGCGGCTGGCTTCCCGCACCGACCGGCCCGAACGTTTCATGGGCTTTCACTTCATGAACCCGGTGCCAGTGATGCAACTCGTGGAGCTCATCCGCGGCATCGCCACCGATGACGCCACCTTCCGCACCTGCGAGAGCGTCGTCGAAAAGCTCGGCAAGACCTCCGCTCCGGCCGAGGACTTCCCCGCCTTCATCGTAAACCGCATCCTGATGCCCATGATCAACGAGGCGATCTACACGCTCTACGAGGGGGTGGGGTCGGTGCGCTCCATCGATACCTCCATGAAGCTCGGCGCCAACCACCCGATGGGCCCGCTCGAGCTCGCCGATTTCATCGGCCTGGACACCTGTCTGGCGATCATGAACGTGCTCCATGACGGGCTCGCCGATACGAAATACCGCCCCTGCCCGCTGCTCACGAAATATGTGGAAGCAGGCTGGCTCGGCCGCAAAACCCAGCGCGGTTTCTACGACTACCGCGGCGACGAACCCGTCCCCACCCGCTGAGGAATGGTGAAGCCGATGATCAATGTCTTCCAATCACGCTATTCCATCGCGCTCGCTGCGGCCTGTTTGTGTTGGGCGGTCTTCGGTGCTCCGGCCCAGGCGCAGACGCCTGCTGCCGCGGACTGGATTGAAGCGGCGGACGCCTGTGAACGGCTCGTGGCAGACCAGGATGAAACGGGCTTTCAGGACTATCGAAAGGAAAAGCAGCAGACTCTTCTGGGGCTTTTAGAGGAGTGGGTCTTTTCGCGTCCAAACACTTCGCTTTACGCGGACGCAAGTTTCCAAGGTGAACGATGGACGACTTGTTTCGTAACAAACACGCCCGTCTTCAATCCGACTGAGGAGCTTTTGGCCGCTTGGACGCAACACCAGATTCAGCGCGCCAAAGAAGAAGGCAGCATTTTGGTGGATCTCAAGTGGGGAAACAGTTTCGAGCCTGCGAGGGTGCGTTGCAGAGACGGGGCTTTCCTCGTGCTTGTGACGGCCGTCAACTCTGGAGGGGGGGAGTTTAGGGCGATCGCTATGAAGGATTTGGGAGACGAGGTAAGTCATCTGTGCGGTCAAAACATCGGCTCCTAGCGAACACGCTCAGCCCAAACGCCCGGCGGCTTTCAGAGCGAACCACGCACCTTCATGGAGGCTCTGCGGAACTTGTCTGACCGCCACAACAGCCCCCTACGGATCTCGGCATTGGTTTGCCAATGGAGGGAACTCCGGGATGTCTCAAAGACTGCTTCTTGCCACCGCGCTCACCGCGGGGCTGGCTCTGCCTGCGTTTGCGCAGGATCGCACAGCTAAGAACGAAACCATCAGGGTCTGGGATAGGATCGGCTTTAACGGCTGGCTGGCTGCCGAAGACACGATGCGAGCGGTGCCGGGCGTTGATCATCATGCGCTCAACCTCGATTGCACCGGCGAAGAAGCGTTCGAGACCCTCGCTCAGATCGCCATGGATCAGGGGAAGTCCGCCAGGGCCGTGGCCTGCGTCGTGCTCTCCCACACCGCGCTCGGCGCGGGGCCGGAATAATTTGCCAAGGACGCGCCTCGTCGTGGAAGGTGTTGGAGCAGGGTGATGGCGCCCTGCCAGCGAAGGGACCCACCATGACCGACCCGCAGGAGATCCTCGACCTCTGGTTTCCCGAAACAGGCTTTTGGGAGGCGCCCGAGACCTTCAAGGCCTGGATCGAGGAGCGGATGTTTGGCGGCATGGATGAGATCATCTGCACCCAATACGCCGACCTCACACGGGCCGGAGCGGCAGGCGCGCTGGACGGGTGGGCCGAGATCGCCAGGGGCCGCCTCGCGCTTCTCATCGTGCTCGACCAGTTCCCCCGCTCGCTCTGGCGCGATACGCCCGCCGCCTTCGCGCAGGACATCAAGGCAAACCTTCTCGTCCTCGAGGGGATCGAGAACGGCCATTTCGAAGAGCTGCGCCCGTGGGAGCAGGTCTTCTTCTGCATCGCGCTCGGCCATTGCGAGGGGCCCGACCACCTCGCCCGGATCGATCTGATCGAGCGCCTCACCGAGCGCCACATAATCCCGGCCATGCCAGCCGCTCTCGCGCCCTTCAGCGAACAACTGCGCGCCCAGAACGCGCGCGGCCGTTCCGTCATCGAACGCTTCGGCCGCCACCCCCACCGCAACGGCTTTTACGGGCGGGTCTCCACGCCCGAGGAAGAGGCCTACATCGCCACCGGCGACTTCCCCCATGTGCGCGGTCCCGCAGACGCGCCGGGCTAACGCGCTTTTGCAGCGGAGGGGCCCGGAGATGTCGCACTGGTCTCGCGCCAGAGGAGGCATATTTCCGGAGGGAACATGCCGGAGAACCGCAATGAAAACCCGTGTTTTTGCCGCCATCCTTGCCCTTGCCACCACCGCCAGCACGGCGGCCGTCGCCGCGCAGACCGCGCCCGAGGCCTGTCTCGCCGACGAGCGCGATTTCAACCTGCTGATGACGTCGCTCGAGGCTGAGGGCTGGACCGCCATCATGCCCGGTGAGCCGATCCCCGAGGCCGCGACCGAGAGCATCGCGCTCGCCCGCACCGTCTTTTACGCCACCACCGACCGGGGCGGGGCCTCGCTCGACCAGATCATGGATCTGCAGCGCCGCACGGTGCCGGGCTTTGCGCGCCGCGTGGATACTGATCTGGCGAAGGTGCGCGTGCTCACCCGCGGGGACGACGCCATGACGCTCAACTGGTCTCAACCTCAGGCCGGGAAGTGGGGCATCGTGGAGGTGATCTGCCGCATCGCAAGCTCCGCGGGCAGAGCCGCGACGGGCACCGAAGAGGGCTTTGACGACGGCATGATGCAGACCCTCGCCGAAGAGCCGCTCCGCCGCATCGGCATCACCGCCCTCGAGCCCGCCCTCCTCGCAGAGCTCACGACGGACGACACCACCCGCGCCATCATAGAAACTGTCTCCGTCCTCCCCCCACTCGAAGAATAGCTGCGAAGCAGGGCGCCGGACCAAGAACAGGCCGTCTTTCAATCGCAGCGAATGACAGGTTCGAGCCCAAACCACCCCAATGCTGCAAAACGTTTGAATGACTGCTTCCTGGGCCTCATGTGGCGTTAACGGCTTCGTGCGCCTGATTTCGAGGCCAACGTGATGCTCGCTGCTGGTGTCACTTGGCCTCCATTCCGGACAAGTGCGTATGCTTGAAACCGGCAGCCTGCTTCAGGCCATAACCCAAAGCCCGATCAAACCCGATGTGGGCAACCCAGATGGTGCTAATCGTCGTCAGAGGTTGGAGTTCCGAGACAACCCCGACAAGACCAAGGCAGATCGGCACGACATAATTGTGCAGCGCGTTGTAGGTTTGAGCCCCAATACGCGACCCCGCCAGATATCCTAAAATCGCGATATCAGGCAGGAGCAAGAGACCTGCAAAGAGCCACCAGTTGCCGCTCAGTTGGGCAAAAACTAGCGCTGCCGCAAGGCCAATTGCCGCGCCCTCGACGCGCCGCAGGGGGATGAAGTCTTGATATGATTGGGTGACCAAAGCCGAAGTGTTCATAGCTGTTCTCCAATGAATGTCATTGAGTGACAGGTAAACAACAGCAAGCTCGGAATAAATTGCCTAAACTTTCCATTCTGCCTATAAAAATTTTATGAGCAGGTCCAACGTTGACAGTGAGCGTATCGTTATTTTCGATGCCGTTATGCGCACGGGGTCCCTGTCGGCTGCGGCAAGAGAAGTCGGCTTGTCACAGCCAACCGTTAGGCGGGCCATTCAAGCACTCGAAGAGGACCTATCCGGGAGCCTTTTTACGCGCTCTGTCAACGAGTTGGTTCCAACCAGTCAGGCTCACGCGCTTTGGCCTGCGGCGAAGTCTGTGGTTGAAGCGTCTTATGCATTTGAGCGGATGGCCTCATCCCAACAGGAAGCGGTCACTGGAACCGTTCGAATTTCAGCAAGCCGGGTGGTCTCTCATTTCCTGCTGCCCAAGTTGATTGCAGAGCTTCAAGAGGATCAACCTGGTTTGAGGGTAGAGTTGGTCCCGGACGACAAAACTAGCAATCTCCTGCGCCGAGACGCTGATATTGCCATTCGACATGTTGCACCCGAACAAGTGCAACTTGTTGCACGCAAAGTAGCTTCCATTGAGCTGGGGCTTTTCTCGAAAACTGTTCCCCGCGAAAAGGATATCCTCGCTTGCTTGGCTACCGAACCATTTGTTTGGGAAGACAGAGATACGACGCTCGCTAAAGCCGCCGAAGATCTAGATTTGCCCAAACCAGTGCGGATAGCGGCTGCCACAGATGATCAACCGCTCCAAGTGTTACTCGTTGAAGCAGGCGTCGGGATGGGGTTCCTCCAGACGAACATAGCGAAACAGAGAGGTTTGCGTCGTGCCGATCCATCATGGTCGGCACATCTGCCCGTGTGGATTGTTGCGCACGAAGATCAAATCAATAACGCGCCTATTCGGGAAGCCTTTGACCGACTTGTCGAGCGGCTCATTGAAGCATGATTACCCGCGAAGCAGACTTCGGCATTGGCTAGGTCCATGTCCGCTCCGTCCGCATAGAAGACACTGAGCGCGTCCACCTTTCACTTCGCGGTTGACGGAGGTGCTGCCGTCCGGCATATGCCGCGTCTGTCGCGCAAGCGGCAACTGTCCGAGACGGCGGGTGGTGCGTGAACACCTTAAATCCTGCCTGAGATGGGAAAGAACACCTCTCTTGAGGCTCCTCCGAGCTGAGGGATGCGGTGCCCGTTCGGACTCTGGTCACGGCATGAGCCGGGGCTGAAATGAGCCGGAGGGGGCAACCCTTCCAAACTTGGAGTGAAACTGTGGATAGAGCCCAGAAAGAGAAAGTGGTCGAGGAACTCGGCCAGATCTTCGAAAGCTCTGGCGTTGTCGTCGTTGCAAAATACGAAGGCATGACCGTCGCAGAGATGCAGGACCTGCGTGCTAGCCTTCGGGAAGCAGGCGGGGCCGTGCGTGTTGCCAAGAACAGGCTCGCCAAGATCGCGCTTCAGGGCAAGCCCAGCGAGAGCATCGCTGCGTACCTGGAGGGCATGACCGTCCTCGCCTATTCCGAAGACCCCGTGGCAGCAGCCAAGGCGGTCAAGGCATTCACCAAAGAGAACAAGAAACTCGAAGTTCTCGGCGGTGCAATGGGTGAGACGGCGCTCGACGCCGCCGGTGTCGATGCAGTCGCTGAAATGCCATCCCGTGAGGAGCTCATCGCTTCCATCGTGGGCTGCATCGGCGCCCCTGCCTCGAACATCGCTGGCGCGATTGGCGCACCTGCTTCCAACATCGCAAGCATCCTGTCGACGATCGAGGAAAAGGCCGAAGCGGCCTAACCCTCGCGCTGGAAACACATCAGAGAAACGGAGCCTAAAATGGCTGATCTTAAAGCACTGGCCGAACAAATCGTTGGCCTCACCCTCCTGGAAGCCCAGGAACTCAAGACCATCCTCAAGGATGAGTACGGCATCGAGCCCGCCGCTGGTGGCGCGGTGATGATGGCCGGCCCCGCAGGCGGCGCAGACGCCCCGGCGGAAGAAGAAAAGACCGAGTTCGACGTGATCCTCGTCGCAGCCGGCGCCTCCAAGATCAACGTGATCAAGGAAGTCCGCGGCATCACCGGTCTCGGCCTCAAGGAAGCCAAGGAGCTCGTGGAAGCCGGTGGCAAGGCCGTCAAGGAAGGCGCGTCCAAGGACGAAGCCGAAGAGATCAAGGGCAAGCTCGAAGCAGCTGGCGCCGAGGTCGAACTCAAGTAATCCCTCTCGGATCTACTCTAAGAAGGGCGTCCCACCGGGGCGCCCTTTTTCGTTGCGTGGCCGCGGCCCGCTGACTATCGCTGAGGCTCTTTCAGCAGCGGGGGTGCGCCCGTGTCGATCCTCAACAGGCTCCACAAACTCCTCGGCAAGGCGGCGGTCTCCGTCGTGGTGCGGCTCAAGCAACCGGCAAGTATCGGGGTGAAGGTCATGGCCTTCAACGACGCGGGGGAGGTGCTCCTCGTGCGCCATTCCTACCGGCCGGGCTTCATGCTGCCGGGGGGCGGCGTTGATGCGGGCGAGACGGTGCGCCAGGGCGCGCTGCGAGAAATGGAGGAGGAGGCGGGCGTCACCGTCTCCGGCGATGTTCGGCTCTTTCACGCCTACCTCAATCACGAGCAGGGGCCGCGCAATCACGTGGTGATGTTTGTCATGGAAGGGTGCGCGCGCACGCGGGCGTGGACACCGGGCCTCGAGATCCGCGAGGCGGGGTTTTACCCGCTCGATGCGCTCCCCGAAGCCACGACAGAGGCCACCCATCGCCGCCTTTCAGAGGTCCTCAAAGGCCAGCCGCCCTCTGATTACTGGTGAGGGGCGGTCGAGCGCGGGCGATCCGTGCCTCTCGGCTGGATGTCTCAGGCGCCTCTCCTACCTCTGCGACAGCAGAGGCTTGCCGAGGAGACCGCCATGACCACCGCCATCGCTGCCGCAGCTCTCGTCGCGCTTTTGGGTCTTGGAGCGCCGCTTCCAGCCTCTGGGGTCCAAACCGTCTCGACCGAGGCCCTCTCCGCCGTCGCGATCACGCCCGCGAGCCTCGTGATGGAGGTGGACGGCGCGCTCATCATGGTCGACCCGGTCGGGGATCAGGCTGCCTTCCGTGCCTATGGGCGGCCCGACATCGTTGTGCTCACCCGCGCCTCGGAGGAGCATCTGAGCATCGACACGATGATCGGTCTCTTGCGGCGGGACACCGTCGTTCTCGCGCCCCAGGCGGTTATTGATCAGCTGCCGCTCATGATCTCCAACAACACGGTCGCGCCCTTTGATGTGGGCGCGGCGCAGAGCGTAGGCGGCCTGACCTTCCGCGCGCTTGAGGCTGAGGCATCGCTGCCTCAGGGCACCCAAAAGTACCAGCGCATGCGCGGTGATATCGGCGTGCTGATGGAGGCGGGCGCGGCCCGGATCTTCTTCTAGTCTGTGAGCCTCAGCAGGCGCGCGCGTTGTTGGCCTCGAGAAGGCCCACGATGGCCTCCGCCTGCGGGCGGTCGGTATGGACGAGATACATGAAGTGGCGGCTGTCGGCTGGCACGAAGATCGGCACCTCGAAGAGCGCGTAGTCGCTCGGGTCGATCCCGCTCAGCACGCCCTGCACCATGAGGCCCCAGTCGCGCATCGTGGCGTCCGACCGCTGCCAGACGGGGCCCGACCACAGCGCCTGATGCGCGCCCGCCATTGCGGCGCAGTCGTAAATGCCGGGGAAATGGAGCGCGATGAGATCGAACTCCCGGCCCAGCATGTCTTCGCCCGTGGCGGGCATGCGCGCGAATTCGGGCGAGTTCAGCCCCCAGAGATCGAGCACCTGCGCGCCGCTGTGATAGGCGAGGTGGCCCGCCTCCGTCACCGCCATCTCGATGGGGGCCTCAAGCGTGCCAATCCCGGCTGCGATGTGATGGTCATTTGTTTCCTGCGCGAGATAGCCCATGTGGCTGCGCGCATCGGGCACCATGCTCAGCGCCAGCACAGCGAGCATCGCCACCCGGAGCCAGGGCAGCGCCACGTTCGCAATCGCCACCACGGCAATCAGCGGGATGAAGGCCAGAAACCGGTTCCCGAGGTTCTGGATGAGGTGCATCGCGAGGTAAAAGCAAAACGCCGGGACGAGCGCCACGGCGAGCACCGTCAGAATGGGCCGCCGCCCGTCACGAGCACCGATCAGCGCCGCCGTCAGCCCAATGAGGAGCGGCACAGCCATCTGCAGAAAGAAGGGGATCGAGCCCGAGTAGAAGAGGCCGAAGATATCGCGCTCCACCTCAGCCTTCACGTAGAACGGCAGCGGCAGGAACTCCCCGAAATAGGACCAGCGCCACAGGAAATACGCGATGCCGGGGATCACGAGGGCCGCGATCAGCGTGGCGTAGGCGCGCGGCTCCCGCAGGTGTTGTGCCACCACCAGAAGCGTCAGCGGCGCGGCAAAGACAAACCCGTCGGGCCGGATCAGGCAACAGATAAGCGCCGAGAGCGCGAAGGGCAGCAGCGCCCGCTCATGGGCAAACGTGATGCAGGCGAGGATCGCCGCCAGAAAGACGATGACCGAAAAGCCCGCCGCCGCCGCCGAAAAGGGGGCCATGGCCACAAACGCTGCCACCACGCCGAGCGCAGTGAGCATGTCGAGCCGAAAGAGCCGGTCAAGGAGCGCAAGGATCGCCCCAAAGGCCGCGATGTTGAGAAGGATCGCGCCGGCATAGGGATCAAGCCCAAGCGCAGCGAGCCCGCCGATCACCACCATGAAGAGGAAGTCGGTCGCGCCCTCCACCGGCACGCCGCCGGGGTTGTAGGAAATCACGCCCGTCTCCGCGAGGTTCGCCGAATAGCGGAAGAGGATCGCTGCATCCTCATTCATCTGCACCACCTGCGTGGCGGCCAGGAATGCCACCGCAAAGAGGATAAAGGGCACAATGAGCGCCGCGTTCACCACCGGGTGGGAGACACGCGCCGCGGCCTCAGGGGAAGTCTCAGGGGTCACCGATGTCATGGGCCTGCACCTCTTGTCGTGTCTGACGCACGTTGCCTGCGTCCCTGCCAGCCAAATGTGCCAATCTTGTGGCGGAGGCCCGCGCAGCGGGTGCCGGGCGCGGCATAAGGTTCCTTCGCGGCCCGTCTGGTGACATACTGGGCTCACGCGCATGTATTGCGATGCGCGCCGGACCCGTCCCATTCAGGAGAAGCCCATGTCCAGCCGCATCCGTGCCAACCGCGAGGCCAGAGGCCAAACGCTCGGCCTCGTCATCAAGCTCATCGCCTTTGCCGCCTTCCTCGGGGTGATTTTCGCCCTCGGCGGCAACCCGTTTACCGGCGAGCTCGCCGAAGACGCCGTTACCGTCTCCGAATAAGGCGACGCCGCGCATTGGTTAACCATAGCAAAAGAATGGGGGCGGACTGTTGAAGTCCGCTTAACTCTGCACTACCTGCAGGGTTCCGCTGGGAGCGACCGATTCGCGCCCGGCTTTTTGCGTCGCATGATCTGAGGAGACACCCACCGCCCCCAAACATCTGACGCCTTTCAAAAAAAGCTGCCACAAACCTTGGCTCCGAGCAAGGAAATCATGCGGGCAGTTTTTTTGGGAAGACAGTCGGGACGCATGCTCTGGGCCCGCATGCAGGGATAGACACCTTCTCTAGAGGTCTTTGAGGGCTTGCAGCCGGTCGCCCCACGGTTTCGCGAGCAGACAAAGATGGAGTGCGATTGCGCATGGGACAGACATTTCTCGGTCAGAAACGTCTTCGTAAATATTTCGGCAAAATCCGCGAAGTGCTGGAGATGCCAAACCTGATCGAGGTGCAAAAAGCATCCTACGATCTTTTCCTGAAATCCGGCGACCAGCCCGACCCCATGGATGGGGAAGGGATCATGGGCGTCTTCCAGTCGGTGTTCCCGATCAAGGATTTCAATGAGACGGCAGTTTTGGAGTTCGTGAAGTACGAGCTCGAGCGGCCCAAATACGACGTCGAGGAATGTCAGCAGCGTGACATGACCTACAGCGCACCGCTCAAGGTGACGCTGCGCCTCATCGTGTTCGATGTGGACGAGGATACCGGCGCGAAGTCGGTCAAAGACATCAAGGAGCAGGACGTCTTCATGGGTGACATGCCCCTGATGACGCCGAACGGCACCTTTATCGTCAATGGAACGGAGCGCGTGATCGTCTCCCAGATGCCCGGCGAGCGGTGCATCTGGGA
>JBCBME010000045.1:0-11403 GCA_039822945.1 Pseudomonadota bacterium | reverse complement strand
TGCGTCCTTTGACTTGGCCGACGCCGCTCGTGACCGGGAGCGGGGCTTTTTCTTGGTCTCTTCGGCTTCTTCTTTCTTGCGCTGCGCTTCTGCATACGCACGCTCTTCGGCGAGGAGCGCCTCACGGTCCGCCACAGGGATCTGATAGTAGTCGGGGTGAATTTCCGAGAACGCGAGGAAGCCGTGGCGGTTGCCGCCGTAATCGACGAAAGCCGCCTGGAGCGAGGGCTCTACGCGGGTGACTTTCGCAAGATAGATGTTGCCGGCTAGTTGGCGCTTATTCTGGCTTTCAAAGTCGAATTCCTCGACCTTGTTTCCGTCCACCACCACGACGCGGGTCTCTTCCGCGTGGGTGGCATCGATGAGCATTTTCTTTCCCATAGTGCCTTGTTGCATTGCCGCGCACCTGGCGGCCCCGACGCTCGTTGCTCGAGGGGAGGGGACTGATGGCCGCGGGAATGTCTGGTGTGAGCGAGGGTCGCGCCTTGAGAGCGCGCGGCTTCAGCCGCGGCGCTCGGGGGATACTGGGCCCGCCTTGAGGCGGTATACGGTTCGGCGCGAACCATCGCGTTTCGTCTCCGACACCGCATCAAAAGCTGGCGGTGTCCGTTCATGACCGGACCTGCGCCCGGAAGTCTCAAAACTCGCGAAAACCGAGTTTATCTAATGTCCTCAGATCGTTGCCGGTGATTTGACCTGGCACGGGACCGTCGGAAAATCTCTGACGGGTTAACTCTATGGCCACCCCGTGCCGCAACATAGGACGGCGCTCATGCGTTTTTCAATGCCCTAAATGTGCTGAGGTGCCTGTGCACGGAGCAGACCGAGGTTCCCGACAGCCTCCGCGAGCGTTGTTGCAAAGCGCTGGCCGAGCGCGGGAAAAAGCTGCCCCGGCGGGCGCAGGTCAGGGATCTGTGTCGCCAGCGTTCCGGCAGCCATAGCGGCGGTAATACCGGGATCACTGTCTTCAAAAGCCGCGCAATGTTGTGGTGAGAGGCCCAAAAGAGCGGCCCCTCGCTCATAGGGCTCCGGATCGGGTTTTGACCGCGCGACTTCATCGCCCGGCACGATCCCCTCGAAAAAGGGCAAAAGCCCCGTCACGCTCAGATTGTGTTCGGCATGGGCGCGCCAGGACGAGGTCACTACGGCCATCGGCACTCCTGCCGCCGACAGCGCCGTCACTGTCTCGACGACTGTGGGCTTCAGAGGCACCCCTTGGGCGATCCGCGCTTCAAAGGCCGCGATCCAATCATCCTGGGCGGCCTTGGGGTCGTGGCCCGGCAACATCTCTGCCATGCGCGCGTGGGTCGCGGCTGAGTTTCCGCCGACGAAGTGAAGATAGGCATGGCTCGCTTCGGCAGCGCTGACACCGCGCGGCGCCATAGCCTCAACGAACGCGAGCTGCCCCACGATTTCGGTATCGAGGAGCAAGCCGTCCATGTCGAAAAGGAGCCCGTGAATGTCGGGCACGTCCGTCCTAGCCAAGGTAGTCGGATCTTTGGAGGCCGTACTTGGCCATCTTCTCGTTGAGCGTACGCCGTGGCAGGCAGAGCTCTTCCATCACCGAGGCGATCGAGCCCTTGTGGCGGCGCATGGTGTTGTCGATGAGCATCCGCTCGAACGCCTCCACATACTCTTTGAGGGGCTTGCCCTCCGTGGTCATCACGGGGCGCTCCTCTTCGGTGTCTGCCATGAGAAGCGACGCGATGGTGCCGGAGCCGCGCCGATTTTGCAGAACCGCGCGTTCGGCGACGTTGATAAGCTGGCGCACGTTCCCGGGCCAAGGCGCCTGAAGGAGCTGGGCGGCCTCTTGCGCGGTGACATCGGGGGCATCGCACCCGTACTCTTCGGCGAAATCGTCAGAGAGGCGGGTGAAGAGCATCAGGATGTCTTCTCCGCGCTGGCGCAGGGGCGGCACCGTGATCCGAAGCGCCGCGAGCCGGTAAAAGAGGTCGGGGCGCAGCGCATCTTCACAGCTTTTGCCCTGCTCCTGCAGGTTGCAGATCGCGACGATGCGTGTCTCTGCGGGTGTGCCTTGTGCATCGATGGCCGCAAGGAGGCGCGTCTGAAGGGCAGGGCTGAGCGCCTCGACGTCTTCTAGGACGAGAGTGCCGCCGCGCGCCGCCTCGATCAGGGGCTGGGGTGAGCCTTCGCTCACGGGCCCAAAGAGCATCGGGCCGAGCGCCTCTTCCTCATGGGCTGCACACGAGCACAGGACGAATTTTTTCGAGGCGCGCGATCCAACGGCGTGGAGGGCATGGGCCACCAGCGTTTTGCCCGTGCCTGTCTCACCGTCGATGAGCACGTGTCCGTCGGCCTGGCCGAGGTCGAGGATGTCTTCCTTCAGCCGCTCCATGACAGGGCTTGCGCCGATGAGCTTTTTCATCAGCGCGCCGCCGTCCGAGAGCTCCTTGCGGAGCGCGCGGTTGTCGAGCGTCATGCGGCGGCGATGTGTGGCACGCTTGGCAAGCTCGGTCATGCGGTCGGGATTGAAGGGCTTTTCGAGGAAGTCGTAGGCGCCGACGCGCATTGCTTCCACCGCCATCGGGACATCGCCGTGCCCCGTGATCATGATTACCGGAAGGGCGCTGTCGACGCCCATCAGGCGCTTCAGAAACTGCATGCCGTTCATGCCCGGCATCCGAATGTCGCTCACCACGACGCCCGGGTAATCGGGACCGAGCTTTTTCAGCGCTTCTTCGGCATTGGGGTATGTTTCGGTGTCAAACCCACTGAGCGCCAGCCATTGGCTGATCGACTGGCGCATGTCTTGCTCATCATCGATGATTGCGACCTTCATCGCTTGTGCCATCCTATTCCGCGGCCTCCGTGCTCTGCCTCGTACCGAGCTCTTGCTCGCGGAGGAGCGGAAGCGTCAGCATGAAGACGGCGCCACCGGATTCTGCGTTCCGTGCGGTCATCCGTCCCCCAAGGTCGTTGACGATGCTGGATGAAATGGCAAGCCCCAGACCCACCCCGTCGCCGGGGGCCTTGGTGGTGTAAAATGGCTCGAAAAGCGCCTCGAGATCTTCGATCCCGGCACCGTTGTCGCGGACGGTCAACAGGATGTCCTCACCGACCGCCACGAGGATTTCGATCGCCGGTTGCGGGACGTCCTTTGTGGCGTCGAGCGCGTTGCGGATGAGGTTGATGATGACCTGCTCAAGACGGATACGATCCCCCATCAGATAGACCGCCTCGGTGGGCACAGCCTTAGTGATCTGGACGCGGCGACGCCGCAGCTCGGGCTCCATGAGCTCGAGCGCAGCACTGACGGAGGCCTTTATTTCTATGGGTTCAAAGGCATCGTCGCCCTTGCGAGCGTATGACTTCAACTGCTTGGTGATCACACCCATGCGGGTGATCAGATCGTCGATCCTATGGAAGGAACTCAGCGCCTCTTCGGGGCGCTTGCGCTGCAGCAGAAGCTTGGCCCCGGCTAGGTATGTTTTCATGGCGGCCAGGGGCTGGTTGAGCTCATGACTGACGCTCGCAGACATCTCGCCCATAGCGGCCAGTTTCGAGCTCTGCGCAAGGGTTTGTTCGGCCACTTCGAGGCTCTTTTCCGCCTTCTGACGCTCGGCGATTTCTCGCTGGAGGCGCTGGTTCAACTGGCGGAGTTCCGCCGCATCGCGCTGGAAGAAACGCAGCCGCGTCGTGGTGCGTCGGTTGAGAAAATAGAAGGCCGTCGCGAGCAGGATCGCAAAGCCCATGATCTCCAAAGCAAGGACCGTGTTTACGCGCTGGCGGACACTCGCATAGGTCGTAAATGAGGTCATGCGCCAGCCCTGAAACGGGATGCGGATCTCTTGGCGCATCACCGCGCGACCGCGGATGTAGGCATCGATAGGCAGCGCGCTCCAATCCGCCGTGGCCCGCAGCGCACGCTCGATCGAAGTCGGGACGTCACGCACTGCGAGCGCTTCCTCCTCGGTGAGCCCACGCCAGGCATTGTCGGTGGTCAGAATGATCTGGCCTTCGGAGTTCATCACAAGCACGGCGTCCGCGATGGCGGCCCAAGATCGCTCAAACTTCCTGAGATCCATTTCCACGACGATCACACCCAGCGTGTCGGGCCCGATGGCGACGCGCCGCGAATAGGTGAAGTCGATGGGCTCTCCGTCCTTCGAGTATTCAGAAAAGACCGTATCAGACGACCGCATGGCCTGGATGAAGTAGGGGTACTCGCGCAGCTGCTCCCCCAGTCGCGCGCGATCAGAGGCCGCCACCACGCGGCCATCACCATCCAGCAGCATGAGCCCGCGCAGATTGGTTTCCTCCGCAAAGCTCAAAAGCCGTTGAGACGTTTGCTGGTAATCCCCCGAATTCAACGCCCCGATCAGGGCCGGATCGCGCGCCAGAAACTGCGGCACGATCTGTGCCCGCTGCAATTCGCTGGTGAGGTTGCCGGTGTAGAGCGCGAGGCGAAGCTGGGCGCGCTGGCGGGTCGTCTCTTGAAAGCGTTCCGTCAGAAGGATGTTTGTGACGTAGATGACGCCCACAGCCACAACAACAAGCACGCCTAACGCGATGCGTATCCGCCAATTTCGCTTGTGTTTCGGGGGCGCCGTATCCGTCATATCCACAGGCTACGCGGGTCGTCAGGCTGCGACAAGCGTCTCCACGAGCCCCGTGAAGAGAGGCGCCCCGTCTGCAAGGCCCAAAGCGGGGTCTGCGGCCCGCTCCGGATGGGGCATCAGGCCCATGACACGCCGGTTTTCCGAAAGCACACCCGCGATGTCATCGAGCGCGCCGTTTGGCGTGGCGAGATAGCGAAACGCAACGCGATCTTCGGCCTGTAAGCGCTCCAAGCCCGCGTTATCGATCCGGTAGTTCCCCTCGTGATGGGCGATCGGAACATCGATTTCAGCACCAGCGTTGTAGCGCGCCGTGAAGGCGGAGTCCGACGTCTCCACCCGCAGGCGTGCTGTCTTGCAGATGAATTTGGTGGAGGCGTTCTGCACGAGTGCTCCGGGCAAAAGCCGTGTCTCCGTAAGCACTTGGAAGCCGTTGCACACGCCAAGCGCGTAGCCACCCCGCTCGACATGGGCCACCAACTCGCGCGAAATCGGAGACTGCGCAGCGATTGCCCCGCAGCGCAGGTAGTCGCCGAACGAAAACCCACCCGGGATCGCAACAAGATCGACCCCATCGGGCAGCGCGCTTTCTTTGTGCCAGACCATGGTCACGTCCGCGCCCGCGGCCCGTAGCGCCACAGCCATGTCCCGGTCGCAGTTCGAACCTGGAAAGACGAGGATGGCTGCCTTCAAGGCGCCATCTCCACGCGGTAGCTCTCGATGACCGTGTTCGCGAGGAGCTTCTCGCACATTTCTGTGACCTCAGCCTCGGTCGTGCCGTCCGCGAGATCAAGTTCGATGACTTTGCCCTGCCGGACGCCCTCGACGCCCGAAAAGCCCATTGACCCAAGCGCGCTCTTGATCGCTTCGCCCTGCGGATCCAGAACTCCCGCTTTCAGAGACACAGTCACCCGTGCGTGCATTGTCCCACCTTCATCTTTCCAAAAATACTCTTAGCTCCACACTCAGTTCACGAGTGTGGGTTTCGTCATCGGCATGGTGTTGGATGGCAGCACCCCGAGCCTGCGCGCCACTTCCGTGTAGGCATCGGTCAGTGAGCCCAGATCGCGCCGGAAGACGTCCTTGTCGAGCTTCTGACCCGTTTCCATGTCCCAAAGCCTGCAGCTATCCGGGCTGATTTCGTCCGCCACGATGAGACGTTGAAAATCGCCGTCCCAGACGCGGCCAATCTCGATTTTGAAGTCCGCGAGCCGGATGCCCACGCCGTACATGACGCCGGACAAAAAATCGTTCACGCGGAGCGCCAGCGCCACCATGTCGTCGAGATCCTGCTGCGACGCCCAGCCAAACGCGATGATGTGTTCCTCGGCCACGAGCGGATCGCCGAGCTTGTCGTCTTTCAGGCAGAACTCGATGATCGGGCGGGGCAGGGGATCGCCTTCGGTCAGGCCCAGCCGCTTGGCCAGCGTACCGGCCGCATAGTTTCTCACGATCACCTCAAGAGGGATAATCTCAACCGCACGAACAAGTTGCTCGCGCATGTTCAGCCGCTTCATGAAGTGTGTGGGCACGCCGACAGAATTAAGTCCCGTCATGAAGAATTCGCTCAGGCGGTTGTTGAGCACGCCCTTGCCTTCGATCACTTCCATCTTTTCGGCATTAAAGGCTGTGGCGTCGTCTTTGAAATACTGCACGATCGTGCCTGGCTCCGGGCCTTCGTAGAGGATCTTGGCCTTGCCTTCGTAAATCTTTTTGCGCCGCGCCATAGGGCCTCCGGTGATGTTGCGTGCCAGAGCAGCCCGCTTGCGCGCTCATAGGCCATAGAACCCCGTGCGGCAAGGATATAGAGGGCTTGGCAAGAGGCCCCAAAGCCCTGATATGTTGAAGTAAGCAATGCACAGGAGGTCCGCACCCATGGCCAGCTTTGACGACCGCGCAGACGCGTTCGAGAACAAATTCGCCCACGATGCCCAGATGCAGTTCAAGGCCGAGGCGCGCCGCAACAAGCTTCTCGGGCTTTGGGCCGCGGAACTCATGGGAAAGTCTGGCGATGACGCGCAGGCCTACGCCATGGAAGTCGTGAAGTCCGATTTCGAAGAGGCGGGCGATGAGGACGTCTACCGCAAGGTTTCCGGGGATCTCGGCGACAAAGCCGAGGAAGCGGCGATCCGGGCCAAGATGTCTGAGCTCCTGGTGGAGGCCAAGGCGCAACTCGTGGCCGAACTCTAAAACTCCCCAAGACGCGCTCATGTTTTTCATGAGTATTATGAATTTGCTTTGAAGAACTGCTTGGGGCAGCACGAAGAGGTCGCGCGCGCGACCCCTCAAGTACTGGAGACCCCATGACCGACGGCGCTCAAAAGCTCACCTCCCTGATCAGCTCTCAAGGGTGGATGCTCGCAGATGGTGCGACAGGCACCAACCTCTTCAACATGGGGCTTGAGTCGGGCGACGCGCCAGAACTCTGGAACGAAACCGAGCGCGCCAAGATCGTCGCGCTTTACAAAGGCGCCGTGGATGCGGGCTCTGATCTCTTCCTCACCAACAGCTTTGGGTCCAACGCGTCACGCCTGAAGCTCCACAACGCTGAGGATCGCGCATTCGAGCTCTCGAAACTCGCCGCCGATATCGGGCGCGACGTGGCAGATGCGTCTGGGCGCTCGGTGATCGTGGCGGGCTCCGTAGGCCCCACGGGGGAGATCATGGCGCCTATGGGCACCCTGACCCACGAGGTGGCCGTCGAAATCTTTCACGAACAAGCCGAAGGGCTGAAAGCGGGAGGCGCAGACGTGCTCTGGCTGGAAACGATTTCGGCCGCAGAGGAATTCAAGGCCGCCGCTGAAGGCTTTGCCCGCGCCGACATGCCATGGTGCGGCACGATGAGCTTCGACACAGCCGGCCGCACTATGATGGGCCTCACCGCCCCCGAACTCGCCCGCCTTGTGGAACGCCTCCCTAACCCGCCCTTGGCCTTCGGGGCCAATTGCGGCGTCGGTGCCTCCGATCTCTTGCGCACGGTCCTTGGCTTTAAAGACGCCAAGCGGCCCATCATCGCCAAGGGCAACGCAGGCATCCCGAAATACCACGACGGGCATATCCACTACGACGGCACGCCCGAACTGATGGCCGAATATGCAACTTTGGCGCGCGATGCGGGGGCCACCATCATCGGCGGCTGCTGCGGGACAACGCCCGCGCACCTTGAAAAGATGCGCGCAGCGCTTGAGACCACACCGCAGGGAGAGCGCCCCTCGCTCGAAACGATCGCTGCAGCCCTTGGCGGCTTTTCAAGTGAAGACGACGGAACGAGCGGCGCCAAGAAGCCCGAGCGCACGCGCCGTGGCAGGCGCCGCGCGGCCTGACCCGCCACTCCTTCTTCTTCTGTCGAAAAATACTTCCGCCGGAGGCATCCGCTGCCTCCACGCGAGAGGTGGGCGGCTATGACTTGCGGAGGTAGAAAACAAGCACGGGGCCGTCTTCCTCCATCCCAAGCATCTCGTGTCCGGCCTCGGCGCAAAAGTGCGGCATGTCCACCACGGCAGCAGGGTCGTCAGCCATCACGCGCAAGACCTGACCAGGGCTCAAGGGCTCCAACCGCTTGCGCGCCTTGAGAACGGGCAACGGGCACAAAAGGCCGATCGCATCAAGCTCTGCATCATACGTCATGGGCGTGAGCTAAGCGGCTCTATTACAAACGTCCACACAGAAGTGAGCGCGCGCGGCGCCCGGCCGCCGTGACAAGTGACGGCGCTTAGCCCTATGTCAGATCCATGTTCGGGTTTGACCTCTTTGACGCGGCGCTTTTGCCTGCCATGGCCATCGCGCTCTTTGGTGGCCTCATATCCTTTGCTTCGCCCTGCGTTCTTCCCATCGTGCCGCCTTACTTGGCCTACATGTCGGGCGTCTCCATGGGAGAGATGTCGGAGACGCGCGCCGCGCGGCGCAAGGCGCTCCTCGCGGCTGCCTTCTTTGTGCTCGGTCTCTCAACGGTCTTCCTGCTTCTTGGCTTCACGGCCTCAGCGCTGGGACGCTTCTTCCTGCAAGGTCAGGACTGGTTCGTTGTTGGGGCAGGGGTCGTCGTGATGATCTTTGGCGCGCATTTCATCGGGGTTTTCCGCATCGGGTTTCTCGACCGTGAGATGCGCATGGAGGCCGGTGATCGCGGGGGGTCTGCCTTTGGCGCCTACATCCTCGGGCTTGCCTTCGCGTTCGGCTGGACGCCCTGCCTTGGGCCGATCTTGGGTGCAATCCTGTCCATTGCGGCCTCTGAAGCCGATGCCGTGCGTGGAACGACGCTCCTTGGATTTTACGCAGCAGGCCTCGGCATCCCGTTCCTCCTTGTCGCGGCCTTCTTTCCCTCGATGACGGGGGTGATGGCGTGGATGAAGCGGCACATGGAACGCATCGAACGGACGATGGGCGTTCTGCTGTGGACGGTCGGGCTCATGATGGTCACGGGCCAGTTCACCGATTTCTCCTGGTGGCTCCTCGAGCAATTCCCGGCTTTGGGCGCCATTGGCTAAGGCCCGCCTGCGAAAAGTAACTTATTTTTGCCGTTTTCCCGCGATAGTCTCCTCACGCGAGGAGAGAGTGTGATGGTCGATCAAAACGTGACGCGCCGCCGGGTCTTCTACATTCCGGGCTACGATCCCATTCACCCGCGCCGCTACCGAGAACTCTATCGGAAAGAAGGCGGTGATCAGGCCGCCATCAGCGGCTATGACATCGCTCTGAGCCCAAAGACCGCGCCGGGCAATTACGGCTGGCACGTTGATGCAAAGATTGGCGGCGCTGACGTCGTCGCAGACGTCGAGGTGCTGGTCTGGTCTGACATCGTGCGCGACTCGATGGAGACTGGCATCCCCGGAACCTATCTGCAGCTCGTCCAGACCGCGTGGACATACATCGCATCGGGCGCGTTGCGTCGCCTGATGTGGTTGCGCAAAGGGCCCGTTATCGCGGCCCTTTACCCGATTGTGGTGCTTCTACTGCAGGCCATCGCTGCGCTTGCAGTTGCGGGCGTCGCGGCCTGGGTATTGAGCTTTCTCCATCCGTGGGCGTCCATTTTGGCCTTGGCTGCGATCCCTGCGGTCCTGATGTGGTTTCGTTCCAAGGACGCAAAGATCTACGCCTACTACTTGATGCACGACTACGCTTACTCAGCTCAGCACGGGGGCGCGAACCCGCCCGAGCTTGAGGCGCGTATGTTCGCATTCGGAGACATGATCGCAGCCGCACTCGACACGGAAGTCGATGAGGTTCTTGTCGTGGGGCATTCGTCGGGCGCCCATCTCGCGGTGTCCATCCTCGCCGATCTCATTCGCGACGGGCGCGTGCCTGCTTCGGGGCCTGCGCTCTCCTTTCTGTCGCTGGGGCAGGTGGTGCCCATGGTCTCGTTCCTGCCGGAGGCGCGGCGTCTGCGGGGTGACCTGCAATACCTCAGTGCCCGTGATGAGCTGACATGGGTGGATGTCACGGCACCGGGGGACGGCTGTGCCTTTGCGCTATGTGATCCCGTGGCCGTTTCTGGCGTGGCCCCACCCGACCAGAAATGGCCGCTCGTTTTCTCCGCCGCGTTTACGCAGAGCCTGAGCCCTGAAAAGTGGGATCGCCTGCGCCGCCAGTATTTCCGTCTGCACTTCCAGTATCTATGCGCCTTTGACCGACCAAAGGACTACGATTACTTCCAGATCACGGCTGGCCCGCTGACACTCGGCGCGCGCTATGCCGGGCGCGTTGCCTCCAAGAGCCGTATCGACGTGCCAGCCTCGAAGTTCACCAGCGTGGCGGCATGATCCCACCCAAGCCCAAGTCCCGCGATGGGGAGGTTTCTCTCAGGCGCTACGTGCGGATGTTTCGCGATGACATCCTCAGCGCGCAGCCTGCGCGGCTCTACCGGGCTTGGATGGCGGAATTCAAAACGCCTTTCTTCAAGAGCTTTCTCGTCAACCAGCCTGCGCTCGTAAAGCGCGTCCTGAAAGAAGAGCCAGAGGCGTTTCCGAAATCGACACGGGTGAGCGAGGGGCTGCGTCCTCTCCTTGGAAACTCGGTCTTTCTTACAAACGGCGCAGAGTGGGAGCGGCAGCGGCGTATCATTGATCCGGCTTTCGAAGGCGGCCGGCTGCGCGATACCTATCCCGCCATGTGGGCGGCCTCGGAGGCCATGGTGGCGCGGCTCGACGCAGGCGAGACGGAGATCGAGGAGGTCGCGAGCTTTGCGGCTGCCGATGTCATCTTTCGCACGCTCTTCTCGCTTCCTATCGAAAACGAGGTCGCCTCGCGCGTCTTTCACGAGTTTCGCGCCTATCAGCGGACCCAGCCCGTGGTGAACCTTGCGGCCTTTATTCCCCTGCCGCGTTGGATGCCGCGGCCCCACAAGCGGCGCACGCGGGAAAGCGCGGAGGCGATCCGCGCGCTCATTCGAGAGCTTTGTGCGGAGCGGATGGAGGCCATTCGTGCCGGGACGGCGCCGGATGATCTCGCCACCAAGATCATGACCACCGTTGACCCCGAAACGGGCGAAACCTTCTCCACCGAGGAGATGGTGGACCAGGTGGCGATCTTCTTTCTTGCGGGGCATGAGACCTCTGCATCGGCGCTGGGCTGGGCGCTCTACCTCCTGGCCACGCATCCGGAGTGGCAGGAAAAGGTGGCACTGGAGGCAGCGGAGCTGTCCTCCTCAGAGTTCAAGGAAATCAGCAAGCTGCGCGTCACGCGTGATGTCTTTCGTGAGGCGCTGCGGCTTTACCCGCCCGTACCCATGATGGTGCGCGAGGCCGAAAGCGCGCGCACGTTTCGTGATCGCCGCGTGGGTCGTGGGAGCCAGATCGTGTTGAGCCCATGGCATCTGCACCGTCACGAACGG
>JBCBME010000044.1:0-11587 GCA_039822945.1 Pseudomonadota bacterium | reverse complement strand
GGGCAGCCCATCGGTCTCGCGCGCGAGGCCGAGCACGTTGCGATAAAAGCCGTCCATCTCCTCCACCTTGTCGGTGCTGAGATTGATATGGTGGAGCGTGAGTTTCATGGACGCGAGCCTAGGGCCCGCGTCCTTGGCCCGTCAACGCCACGTGCGCCCGCCCTAGTAGATCGCCGCCAAATGCTCAGCCACTAGGGCCTTGAGCTCGAGCCCCTCGACCTCTTCGAAGGGGAGATCCGTTGTCCCGAGGTAGGGCCCCTGATTGATCGCTGTCCACGCGTTCACGGCGAGGCGGTAGCTCTGGCCCGGATCGATATCGACCTCAGCGACGTGCACGTAATCGCCGGTGCGCCCATCAAGCCCGTCCGCCGTGAACTGGTTCGACCGCGCGAGGATCGCCTGGAGCGTCTCGCCCGGCACCTCGGCCACGCGGATGCCCCCGCCGAAGCGCACGAAGGCGTCGAAATCGTAGCGGGTAAGCGGCCCGGCTGCGAGCGGTGCGCCGAAGGTCGTGTGGCCGATCATGGCCAGATCGGCCTGCGTCGCCTGGCGGATCGCCTCCGTGGCGAGGAGGATCGACTGATGCATGTTGAGCGCCGCGGGCACCTCTGCGATGAGGGCAGTGTCGTCCTCGGTGAGGTGCTCAGCCTTCTGCTCTTCGATGAGGCTGGCCAGCTCTGCATCGCCGCCCGAGGGGGAGATGGCACGCGTCGTGTAGCCGGGCGCACCGCCACCCAGCGACAGCATGCCGAGCTCCGCCCCCCAGCTGCCGCCGTGGAAATACGTCACGCCGCCCCGCGTGAGGTTGAGGCTCACGTGGTCATGGGCGCCCTGCATGATGGTGCCTTCGGGCAGCGCCTCGATAAAGGTCTTGTCCGGGCCCACGCCCGCATGGCTCATGATGATGCGCGCATCCGCCTCCGCGCTCGTATCCTCGAAGGCATCGGCCATGAATTGCGCGGTGTCGAGAAAGGTCAGTGCGTCGCGCACGGGCTGGCGGTAGACGAAGGGGTTCGTCGCCGCGAGCCCGAGGAGGGAGATATCGAGGCCGCCAAGCCCGATCCTGTCCGCCACGGGGGCCACGAAACGGCCTGTGCGGCGATCCACGAGGTTGGAGATAACGCGGATGCCCACCTGGTCTGCGCGGGCGAGGAAGGTTCCCATGTCGTCGAGGATGGCAGTCTCGTGGTTGCCGAGGTTCACCACCACGGGCATCTCCGCCGCCGCCGCCGCGAGAAAGGCCCAATCCGCCGCGCCGCCCGAACGCAGGCACACGACATTGCCCCGCTCGAAGATATCCCCGTTGATGAGGAGCGCGGTGGGCACGCCCGCCTCTGCCTTTGCCGCGCGAAGTGTCTCGAGAAGGGCAGGGAGCCGCGCGTAGGGGGCATGCATGTCCGAGATGGTAAAGAGCATTGCCTGCGCCCCGCTTTGCGCGCGCAGCGGCCCGGCGGCGGCCGCCGCAACGGAGGCTGCCACGCCTTGCAGCATCAGGCGGCGGTCGATGACGAACGTGGGTTTGCGCATGGGGTGTCCTCCGGCTTGCTTTGCCTCAGGAAGCCACAGCCCTGTAACCCGCCCATGACGTGCGTGCCGGACGCCAAAAAAAAGCCCGGGCACGTGGCCCGGGCAAGTCCAACAGGGAGGTTGCTGGCCATGACCCGGGCCAGCGCGGGAACGCATCTCGTCAACGCTAGGCGACGATAGTTTCTATTTGATGAACAATTCTGGCTTAGTCGTGCCGTCTATGAGTTTATTTTGCGAAAAGAGACCCGGGTCAGCGGAAACTGAACCCGGGCCAAGTCCAACAGGGAAGGTGCGGATGTAACCCGATCCGCGGCGGGTACTGTGTCCTACGCCGGTCACAAGCGACCGGATCAGGAAAATCATGCCACGAGGCGGTAGCCCCCACTTTCCGTAACAAGGAGGCGCGCATTCGAGGGATCGGGCTCGATCTTCTGGCGCAGGCGGTAGATGTGCGTCTCAAGCGTGTGGGTGGTCACACCGGCATTGTAGCCCCAGACCTCGTGCAAGAGGACATCGCGGGCCACCACGCCCTCGGTCGAGCGGTAGAGGAACTTCAGGATGTTCGTTTCCTTCTCGGTCAGGCGCACCTTCTTTTCGTCTTCCGTGATCAGAAGCTTCATCGATGGCTTGAACGTATAGGGCCCGAGCTGGAAGACAGCGTCCTCGCTTTGCTCATGCTGGCGCAACTGGGCACGGATCCGCGCAAGGAGAACCGGGAACTTGAAGGGCTTTGTCACGTAGTCATTTGCGCCCGCATCGAGGCCAAGGATCGTGTCGGCATCCGTGTCATGGCCCGTGAGCATGACGATGGGGCTTTTGACGTTTTGCTTGCGCATCAGGCGGCAAAGCTCGCGACCATCGGTGTCAGGCAGGCCCACATCAAGAATGATGAGATCGTAGAGACCCTCTTTGATCTTCTCCATGGCTTCCGCGCCCGAGCCACCCTCGAACACATCGAATTCGTCGGTCATCAAGAGCTGCTCGCCCAGTGCCTCGCGCAGGTCTTCATCGTCGTCGATGAGCAGGATGCGTTTGAGCTGTGCCATGGTTTTCGTCTCCATCACGGTGTTGCGAATTAGTTTGGGCATCGCGCGCTGGCGGGCAAGATTTGCAACATCGCTCTCACGGACCCGTGTCGCAGAGCGGTTGAATGTTTCAAATCCCGCGCAATCGGGCCTAAGAGACGATATGGTTTTTGCCCCTACCCCTGAGGAGCTCATTGCTCGCGCCCGCGCTGATTTGCGGATGGGCGTGCCGGTGATCGTGGACGGTCTGCTCGTTTTCGCAGTGGAGACGTTGTCGCCTGCACGCTTTGCGGCTGCCATGGCACTGCCTCAGCGACCCGTCCTGGCGATCACCTCCTGGCGCGCGCAGACGCTCAAGGCGCGTGCCTATGATGGCGATATCGCACGGATTGCTGTCCCAGATGGGGCGGGCCTCGGCTGGGCCTATGCCGTGGCAGATCCCAAGGATGATCTAAGCGTTGCGATGAAGGGGCCTTTCACCACCCTGCGGGAGGGCTCTGCCGATGTCGCACGCGCTGGCATCGCCCTGGCAAAGGCGGCGCATCTTCTCCCTGCTGTTCTGATTGCACAGGCGCAGGGGATCGAGAGCCTGACCCACGTTCCGCTCAGCGCGATCGAGGCCTCGCCCCTCAATGACGTCGTGTCTGCCGGGCTTCCCATGGCCCTGGCCGGGCGCGGACGGCTCCATGTCTTTCGCCCCGATGATGGGGGGGAGGAGCATTACGCCGTCGAGATCGGTCAGCCGGACCGCAGCGAACCCGTCCTTTCGCGTTTGCACTCCGCCTGCTTCACCGGCGACGTGCTCGGCTCTCTCAAATGCGATTGCGGCCCTCAGTTGCACGCGGCTCTTGCGCAAATGGGCGAGGCTGGCGCGGGTGTCTTGCTCTATCTCAATCAGGAGGGGCGCGGGATCGGGCTTGCCAACAAGATGCGGGCGTATGCGCTTCAGGATCAGGGCTTTGACACGGTGGAGGCGAACCACAGGCTGGGCTTCGAGGACGATGAGCGCAACTTCTCCCTTGGCGCGGAGCTTTTGCGCAAGCTGGGGTTCAGCGCTGTGCGGCTCATGACGAACAACCCCGCGAAAGTCGCGCGCATGACCGAGCAAGGCATTGAAGTGGCCGAACGCGTCCCACTGCGCGTCGGGCGGACGCCGCAAAACGACGCCTACTTGCGGACGAAGGCGGAAAAGTCAGGGCACCTCTTGTGACCGCGCGGGGCGCGCATTGAAACGGACCGATCTCGTTCTCACGCCTAGAGGCTTGCGCGCCTTTGGCCGCACACTGCCCTGCGCCATCGGGCGTGGCGGCCTGAGCAGTCGCAAACGCGAGGGCGATGGGGCGACCCCGCGTGGCACCCATCGCCTCGTGGGGATGCTCTACCGCGCAGACCGCATGCCGCGGCCCGCAGATTGGGCGCTGCCCATCAGACCCGGCGATCTGTGGTCTGACGACCCGCAAGATGAAGACTACAATTTCATGGTGCGCGCACCCTATGACGCCTCGCACGAGCGGCTGATGCGCTCTGACCCGCTCTATGATCTGATTCTCCTGACGGATTGGAATTGGCCCTACGCCGTCAAAGGCCGCGGCTCGGCAATCTTCATTCACCAATGGCGCAAAGCGCGACATCCAACGGAGGGCTGCATCGCGCTCTGCCGCGACGATCTGCTTTGGCTCGCGCCGCGCATACGTCATGCCACGCGACTGATTGTGCCCTAGGCCACGTGCTTTAACCGGGCACCCGCGCGCCAAAGATGGCGGAGCCGACACGAATGTGAGTCGCGCCGAGCCTGATGGCCGTCTCAAAGTCTGCACTCATCCCCATCGAAAGCCCCTCGAGCCCGTTCCGCGCCGCGAGCTTTGCCAGAAGCGAAAAGTGCAAGGCCGGCTCTTCGTCGATCGGTGGGATGCACATCAGACCGATCACCGGCAGCTCGAGCGCGCGTGTCTCAGCCACGAAGGCATCGAGTTCATCGGGTGAGATCCCCGCCTTTTGGGGCTCCTCACCTGTGTTCACCTGGATGAAGAGATCCGGACAGGAGCCCATCTCCTCGGCGAGCCGTGCGATCGTTCGGGCGAGCTTTGGCCGGTCGAGCGTGTGGATCACGTCAAAGAGCTCCATGGCGGCGCGCGCCTTGTTGGTCTGGAGGGGGCCAAGCAGGTGAAGCTGCGATTCCGGGTACGCCATTTTCCAAGCTGGCCACTTGCCCTGCGCCTCCTGAATCCGATTCTCCCCGAAGATTTGGTGACCAGCCTGCAACACATTCTCGACACGATCTCCGGGCTGAACTTTGGAGACGGCGATCAATTGTGTCACTCCGAGCGGGCGACCAGCGGCGGCTTCGGCGGCGGAAATGCGCGCCTGAATGTCACTCAAATCCATGTATTTGCGCCTTTTTCCCTAGATGTGCCGATTTTGGGCCTGACGTAGCTCTCTGCACACCTCGAGTCACGTGGCAAAGACTCGCCATATCGGTGTGTCTACTTTGCATCATTTCTAAGGCACCGCGGAAAACGGCCTGCCGCATTGCTTGACCCTCACAGCTCACAAGAGCCAATACCCTCTCATGCTAAAAACCCGTTCTCGGGGATTCAGCATCCTATGAGAACGCAATCACGAGGGAATAATATGAAACGCATCCTTCTCGCCTCGTCGGCCATCGTGGCCTTCGCAGGTGCGGCGTCCGCAGCCGAGCACACTGGTGTCTCGTTTGATGGCGACGCAGAGTTCGGCTACAACGACAGTACTGTTGACGAAGGCTTCTTCTGGTCGGTCGGCGGCACGCTGAACTACAACATGGACCTGAACAACGGTCTGAGCGCGTCCGTGTCTGGCGACATCGAGTTCGGCAACACCACGGACGGCACATCCACCTTTGGCGGCAACGACATCGAAATCGACGATCTCGTGATCACGATTTCGGCTGACAATGCATCCTTGGCATTCGGCGACACTGCACCTGCAGCCGACGCGCTGTTTTCCTCCCCAGTCACCAATCTCGATGCTGATGGCTTCGCTGACGAAGGTGATGCCGGCGACCTCGGCCTCGACGAAGACGGCGTGCTGATCGGTCGTGTGACGTTTGGCGCAACCGAAGTGGGTGTTTCCTACTACGTGTTCGACGCGAACGGCGGTACCGAGGACGACGACTTTGAGAACCTGCAGATCGGTGCAAACACCACTGTTGGTGCACTTGATGTGTCCTTCGGCTACCAGGAAGGCTTCCTGGACATTCCGGAAATCCTCGCAATCGGTGCGTCCACGACGCTCGGTGGTTTGGAGCTCGGCTTTGCTTACGCGGACACCAAGGACGCCACGTCCACGCCCGCCGACGAAGCCGTTGAGTCCATCGGTTTGCAGCTTGCCTATACTGTTAACGATATCACTGTGACCGTGTTCTACGTGTCCCAGGATCCCGTTGATGACAACGTGGGTATCGCACTCGACTACGCGTCCGGCCCGCTCACCGTTGGTGTTCTGTACCACGACGGTAACGACGAAGACACGCAGATCAACGTAACATACGACGTTGGCGGCGGCCTCGGCCTCTTCGCTGGCTACCGTGACGAAGGTTCGGCAGACGACGACACCTACTTCTACGTCGGTGGTGACTACGATCTCGGCGGCGGCGCTTCGCTTCGCGTTTCCTACGCGGACGCAGAGGACAACGTCGGCACGGCCCTCGACGAACTCGGCGCAGCTGAGGACGTGAAGGACGGCCTGACCGTGGCAGTCTCCTTCGACTTCTAAGTCGGTCGACACAAGTTAAGTTGGAGCGGTCCCTCGGGGCCGCTCTTTCTTTTTGGGGCAAGGCGCAAGCTGCTAAACCCTTGGCACCAAGAGGCTTCCCTTGTATTGCGATGCTACTGACGGGTGGGGGTCTTATGACGGCATTGCGTGTATTCGGGTTGATGAGCTTGGTGCTCCTGATGGGCTGCGGCCTCAATCCCTTTGGCAATCGCAATGACGGGCCACCGACCGAGCAAGCCACACGTGTCCGTGGTGGGGATACGGTCGCCGTTAACCGCTACATCTGGAACGCGTCGCTGGAGGTTTTGAGCTTCCTGCCTATCCAGACCGTCGATCCCTTCACCGGTGTCATCGTCACCGGATTTGGCACACCGCCAGGCGGGTCACGCGCCTATCGCGCGACTGTTCTCGTGAACGATCCAGCGCTCGATGCGCGATCATTGAAGGTGTCGCTGGTGACAAGCTCGGGGCCAGCAAGTCCCGCCACGGTCCGCGCGGTCGAGGACGCGATCCTGACCCGCGCGCGTCAGCTACGCACAGGCAATATCAACGCGCGGCGATAAGCGGCCAAGGGCCGGCCAAGCACCGCTATGCCCGCCGGACGGCGATTACCGACACAGTGCTTCGCATAGCGCTGGACGCTCCTTGCAGCCAGCACTACACAACGCGTCACAGGTGACCGAAGAGGCGCGCGATGTCCCGTTACGACCCCATCGAAATCGAAGCCAAGTGGCAGGCCGCCTGGGACGAGGCCGGCCTCTTCACGGCGCGGCGCGACGCGTCAAAGCCCAAATACTACGTGCTGGAGATGTTCCCGTATCCCTCGGGCCGCCTGCATATGGGCCACGTCCGCAACTACACGATGGGAGACGTGATCGCCCGGTATAAAGCTGCCACAGGCCACGCAGTCCTTCACCCCATGGGCTTTGACGCCTTTGGCATGCCGGCGGAAAACGCAGCGATGGCCTCGGGCGGACACCCGAAAGACTGGACCTACGCCAACATTGACACGATGGTCGAGCAGATGAAGCCGCTGGGCTTCTCCCTCGACTGGACGCGCATGTTCGCGACCTGCGATCCAGAGTATTACGGTCAGCAGCAAGCACTCTTCCTCGATATGCTCGAAGCGGGTCTTGTGGACCGGAAGCCTGCCGTCGTGAATTGGGATCCCGTCGACATGACGGTGCTCGCCAATGAACAGGTGATCGACGGGAAGGGCTGGCGCTCTGGCGCCGAAGTGGAGAAACGCGAACTCACGCAGTGGTTCTTCAAGATCTCTGACATGGCCGATGAGCTCCTCGAAGCGCTCGGCCATCTCGACGACTGGCCCGCCAAGGTCAGACTGATGCAGGAAAACTGGATCGGGATGAGCCGGGGCATCGAGATCCCGTTCCATCGGACAGACGGGGCAGATCCGATCATCTGCTACTCCACCCGGCCCGACACGATGCGCGGGGCGTCCTTCATTGCGATCGCCCCCGATCATCCCGTCTCCCGCGCGCTGGAAAATGACCGGCCCGACCTCGCGGACTTCATCGAAGAATGCCGGCGCATGGACACGACCGAAGCCGCTCTCGAAAAGGCCGAGAAAAAGGGCGTCGATACCGGCATTCGCGTTAAACACCCTGTCTATGAAGATCGCGAGCTGCCGGTCTGGATCGGCAATTTCGTCCTTATGGATTATGGCACGGGCGCCGTCTTTGGCTGCCCAGCGCATGACCAGCGCGACCTCGACTTCGCCCGCAAGTATGACCTTCCCGTGCAAAATGCCTTTTACATGCCGGGTGAAGAGGTTGACGTGGGAACAGAGGCGCTTGTTCCTGCAAAGACCGAACCGGTGATGTTCATCGATCACTTCGCAGGGATCGAAACAGTCACCAGCCAGGAAGCCATCGACGCCACCATCGACTGGTTCGAAAGCAAGGATCTTGGAACCGGGCAAACAAAGTATCGCCTGCGCGACTGGGGCCTGTCGCGGCAGCGCTACTGGGGCTGCCCAATCCCCATCGTCTACTGTGACACATGCGGCGTTGTTCCGGAAAAGAAGGACAACTTGCCCATCGAGTTGCCCTACGACAACGGCAACGAGCCGATCGATTTCTCTATCCCCGGCAACCCGCTGGACCGCCATCCAACGTGGCGCGACGTCCCCTGCCCGTCTTGCGGGGCTCCCGCCCGCAGGGAAACCGACACAATGGATACATTTGTCGACAGCTCTTGGTACTATGCCCGCTTCACCGCGCCACGTGCCGAGACACCCACCGATATGGATGAGGCGCGTTACTGGATGAACGTCGATCAGTATATCGGCGGTATCGAGCATGCGATCCTGCACCTGCTCTATTCGCGCTTCTTCGCGCGCGCGATGATCAAAACAGGCCACCTGCCAGAGGGTGCTGGCGAGCCGTTTGACGCGCTCTTCACCCAGGGCATGGTGACACACGCGATCTACAAATCCGACGCAGGCGGCCGCCCTGTCTTTCACTATCCCGAAGAGGTGGAGCTCAAGGATGGGGGGGCCTTCCTCAAAGAAGACGGCCGCGAAGTGGAGATCGTCCCCTCGGCGAAAATGTCGAAGTCGAAAAACAACGTCGTGGATCCGCAGGCCATCGTCAGCGCCTTCGGGGCCGATACGGCGCGCTGGTTCGTGCTCTCTGATTCACCGCCCGAGCGTGACGTGGAATGGACCGCCTCAGGGGCCGAAGCCGCCTACAAGCATCTCAGCCGCGTCTGGAACCTCTCGGCCAAGATCGCGGAGATGACAGGCGATGCGCAGGGCCAAGGCGACGAAGAGCTCATGCGCGAGATGCACAAAACCATCCGCGACGTGACAAACGGCGTCGAGAGCTTTGGCTTCAACGCAGCCATCGCCAAGCTCTACGCGTTTGCGGCAACTCTTTCGAAGTCAAAGGCTGGCCATGCCGCCCAGCGCGACGCGATCATGGCGATGGCGCAGCTCATGGCACCGATGACACCTCACCTGTCTGAGGACATCTGGGCGGCTCAGGGTGGGGAAGGTCTGTGTGCTGCTGCACCATGGCCAAAGGCCGATCCTGCGATGCTCGTGGAGGCCTCCGTGACGATGCCGATCCAGATCAACGGCAAGCGCCGGGATGAAATCAGCGTGCCCGCCGACATGCCCAAGGAAGAGATTGAAAAGCTCGTCCTCGCGAACGAAGCTGTGGTGCGGGCCCTCGACGGGGGCCAGCCCAAAAAGCTCATCGTCGTGCCGGGGCGCATCGTGAATGTCGTCGTTTAATCGCCGTACTCTGATCTTCACGCTGGCCGCCCTCCCGGCCTGCGGCTTCACCCCCGTCTACGCCCCTGGGAGCGGTCCCGCAGCCCTGCGTGGGGCGGTGAGCATCGGAGCGCCCGACAGCCCGAACGCCTTTCGCCTCACCCGGGCGCTGGAGCTGCGCCTTGGACAGCCGACCGAGCCGGAATTTACGCTCGCCGTGGATGTCACGCTCGAAGAAGAAGGGAGCGTGATCACCCGCACTTCCGAAATCGAGCGTTTCACCATCCGCGGCGAGGCCTCCTATGCGCTCGCCGCCATTGGCGGAACCGCAATCACCAAAGGGACCACCCGCGCTTTCACGAGCTACTCCGCCTCTGGCACGCCGGTGGCCACGCGCGCAGCCCGCGAGGATGCGCAAGAACGCCTTATGGTGATCCTCGCCGACCGCATCGTGAGCCGGCTCGCCGCTGATCTCTCATGAAGCTCAGCCCCCGCGACGCCCCCGCCTATTTCGCGCGACCTGATCCCTCCAAAACCGGCATCCTGATCTATGGCGCAGATGCCATGCGCGTTGCGCTCAAACGGCAGGAACTCATCGCCGCGCTGATCGGACCCCAAGGCGAGGAGGAGATGCGCCTGACCCGGATGACCGGGGCAGACCTCCGCAAGGAACCCGCCCGCCTGCTCGATGCCGTCAAAGCGACCGGTTTTTTCCCCGGTCCGCGCGTCGCCTTCGTGGAGGAGGCAAATGAGGGTATTGCAAAGGGTGTCGAGGCCGCACTTGAGGATTGGCGCCCGGGCGACGCTCAGATCGTTATCACCGCCGGGCAGCTTTCGGCCAAGTCCGCGCTGCGCAAGCTCTTCGAGGGCCACCGCGACGCCTATGCGGCCGGGATCTACGACGATCCCCCGAACCGTGGCGAGATCGAAGCGATGATGCAGAAAGCTGAGATCGGCGAGGTGGATCGGGACGGGATGGATGCGCTCACGGCCCTGTCCCGCGCGCTCGACCCCGGGGACTTCGCGCAAACGCTGGAGAAGGTTGCGCTCTTTACGCGCGGACAAAACGCGCCCGTCAGCGCCGCCGATGTCGAGACCTGCGCTCCGGCAAGTTCGGAGGCGGCAATGGACGATCTCCTCAACATCGTGGCCGAGGGCCGCGCGCCCGAGCTTGGCCCCATGTTGCGGCGGCTCGAGGCACAGGGTGTCACACCGGTGACGCTCTGCATTCAGGCCAGCCGGCATTTCCGCGCGCTGCACTCCGCAGCGTCCGATCCCGGTGGAGCCAGTCAAGGCATGGCGCGCCTGCGCCCTCCCGTCTTTGGACCGCGCAGGGACCGGATGCTCAGGCAAGCCCAGGCATGGGGCGCATTCAAGTTAGAGGGTGCCCTAAGCGACCTCACCGACGTTGATCTGAAGCTCCGCTCGGCAGCGCAAACCGCGCCTGCCATGGCGTTGATGGAACGCACGCTCATTCGCGTGGCCATGAGAGGAAAACGATGACCTACGAACTCCACGGCAGTGTCCGCAGCCGCGCCTTCCGCGTCCTTTGGATGCTCGAAGAAATCGGCGCGAAGTATACCCATCACAATACCGGGCCGCGTACGCCGGAGATCTTTGCCCTCAACCCGCTTGGGAAAGTTCCTGCCCTCGTCACCGAAGGGCAGGCGCTCACCGACAGCACGGCGATCCTGACGTTCTTGGCCGACAAGCATGGCACCCTGACCTTCCCGGCTGGCACCCTCGCGCGCGCCCGTCAGGATGCGCACACCCAATTCATCCTCGACGAGATCGACAGCCTCCTCTGGACGGTTGCGCGCCACAGTTTCGGGCTGCCCGAGGCACTCCGTGTGCCTGCCATCAAGGACAGCGCGCGGGAGGAGTTTCACATATCAGCAGAGCGCCTCGCCAACCGTATCGAGCGCCCAGCCCAAGCAGTGCACGGCGATGATATCAGCAATCGTCATGGTCTCACCCATGAGGAACGGTCCCTCGATACGGTTGGCGAGGCGCTCTGCTGATATGTGAAACTCCTCCCGCGCGC
>JBCBME010000043.1:0-11606 GCA_039822945.1 Pseudomonadota bacterium | reverse complement strand
CCGCACGGGAGCCGCGCGCGACAGATGGCTGGCAAAGCCCACAGACCTGGATGGGCCATGCCGCGCTCACGACGCCCGATGCGCATTTTGCGGCCGAGCGATTTGCCCGCGACGGCACAGGGCAGGCAGGCGCGCAGGCGGAGCCTTTCGCGGCCTGGATCGATGACTGGCGGATGGAGGGGCCGGACGGCTTGCGCGTTCTCGATCTGACGGCGCGTGGCCCGGGCTTTGCCTACGATCTTGATCTCGAGGCGCAAGGCCCGCTCGTCTTTCATGGCGAAAACGGGCATTCGGTGAAGAGTGCGGAGGGTCAGGCGTCCCGATACTACTCGCAGCCGTTTTACAGCCTGGAGGGTGTGATCAACGTGGGCGGGCGTGAGATCGCAGTCACGGGGCACGCGTGGCTTGATCGGGAATATTCCTCGCAGCCTCTTGGGCGTACCCAATCGGGGTGGGATTGGTTTGCGCTCACCTTCGACGACGGGCATCGCCTGATGGCCTTTGAGCTGCGCGACAGCGAAAACGCCGACTATGGCTCGGGCTCGTGGATCAGCCCGAATGGCTCCGTGCGCCCGTTGGAGAACGGCAGTTTCGATCTCGAAGCCCTAGAGACAAGCAATGTGGACGGGCGCCAAATACCCACGCGGTGGCGCATCACTTACCCTGAGGAAAACATCGACATCGAGGTCACAGCGCTGAATGCCCAGGCGTGGAATGATCTGGCCTTTGCTTATTGGGAGGGGCCGGTGCGTGCCGAGGGCAGCCATCCCGGAATCGGATATCTGGAGATGACAGGCTATGAGTGAGACATGGCACGAAACCCTTCCGGGTGTGCTCAACCGCGCGTGGGATCTTTTGATCCGTGGCGCGAATGACCCGAAGCACCCCGCGCGGACGCCCACATTCGCCACCATGTCGGACGACGGCCCTCAAGCGCGCACCCTCATCTTGCGGGAGGTCGACCGTGCCGCGGGGACTGCGACTCTCTTCACCGATTCGGCGACGGCCAAGGTGCGGGAGCTCTCATCCGAGCCTCGCGCGGCGCTTCACATCTGGGATAAGGGCAGCCAGCTCCAGCTCCGGCTGTCGGTCCGGGTTGAGATGTCAAAGGGCGAGCCGGAGATATGGGCGCGCATGCCTGAAGGCGCGCGGGAGGTTTACGGCGTAGAGCCTGCCCCCGGCACGCCCATCGACGGACCCGAAGCCTTTGACCGGACGCCCAACGCAGAGAAGTTTCTGAGGCTCACCCTGCATATTTCCCGGCTCGAGCTTGTGGCGCTCGGTCTGCCCATTCACCGCCGTGCAGAGTTTCTGCGGAGCGATAATTGGGCCGGCAGATGGCTTGCACCATGAGGCGCGCATAAAGAAAAACCCGGCCCCCTCGGGACAAAGGGGCCGGGCAGAACCACTCAAAAACATGGCGCCTTTCTGGCTAAGGGGACCTACTCATCAAGCGTGTCGTCCTCGTCAGAACCCGCAATGTCTTGGGGTCCGACTCGATCGGCCAGCCTCTTGAGCCAAACAACCACTTCCCGCTCCTCATCGGACAGATGAGGATGCGCGATGACACGATCTACGATGCCCCTCTGGCTTGGCCAGCGCGTATAAAAATCGGCGAGATCCTGAATAGGACCGCTGGAGAAATTGCGTTCGATCATCATGCGATCAACATAAGGACTGCCCGCTTTGAGGGTGCGTGAAAAAAGTGTGAAACGCTTTGCCGGGTTCCGGGCGGGTGGTACGTCATACCTGCCCAGGGATGTGGAGCTGCGGGTTGGGAACACCGGTACTTGAATTGACGCTCTTTGGCGCTTGCGGGGTGAAAGCCGTTGGCGCTTCGGGTTCTGAGGTCACAGGTGCCAAGCACAAGGCACTCTTTGCCATTCTGGCGACCGCCCCCAATGGGCGCGCCACGCGTACCCATTTGCAGCAGATGCTTTGGGGCAGGTCGTCCTATGATGGTGGCCAACAAAGTCTGCGACGTGCGCTCTCTGACATTAAGCGCGCGCTCGGCGCAGAGACCTATGACGCGGTCATCGCGCCCACCAACGCTGAGATCACGCTCGACATGAGCGTGGTCAAGGTTGCCGGGCAGCCCGGTCGCGGCGCTTTCCTTGAGGGCCTCGAAATCCCCGAAGTCGCCTATGAGCGCTGGCGCGACGGCATTCGTGCAAACCCTGACCAGATTTATGCGCTCTTTGGGCCGACCCACACCTCTCCCACGATGGCGGTCCTGCCTTGCGTGTCTATCCTGCCGTTTAGGGTCGTCTTTGGAGAGGAGCAGCACGGGGTCCTCGGAGACTGGCTCGCCGAGCAGATCTGCCGCTCCATGTCGCGCTCACGCCTTGTTGCGGTGATCTCGCACATGTCGGCGCGCAATCTTGCGACCACGAGCGTCGCGCTCGACGATGTGCGGGCCAAGCTGGCGGTGGATTACTGCCTCACCGGATCGATCCGCGCCTCAGGCGACAAGATCTTTCTCGATGCCGATTTCCTGGACGCGCGCACGGGCCGTATTCTTTGGACCCGGCACTTCGAAGGGACAATGGCCGAATTCATTAGCGGTGAAAGCGCGGCTGAGTTTGAGATCGTCTCTGCGATCGGGCGCGCCATCGCCTCCGACGCCATCCAGCACACGGCCAAGCGGCGGCTGCGCGACATCGAGGATCATCACCTCCTTATCGCGGGCGTGGGTAAGCTCCACCAACTGCGCTTTTCCTCGTTCGTCGAGAGCCGGGAGATGATCAAGGAAGCCATCCGCCGAGCGCCCCAGACGGCAGAAGCCCATGGGTGGCTTGCGGACTGGTACGTCAAATCCGTGTTCAATGGCTGGAGCACGGATCGCCAAGCCGACATCAATCATGCACGCGATGCAACCGCGCGGGCGCTCGACATCGATCCGGAGAATGCCTTTGCTCTCACCATGGATGGAACGGTCTCCAACACGCTGATGGGCCGGGCCGATCTCGCCAACAAGAGCTTTGACTACGCGCTCACCATCAATCCGAACGAGGCGCTCTGCCATCTGCAGAAGGGCGTTCTGCACGCCTTCAACGACGAAGCGATGGCGGCAGTGACCTCGGTGAAGACGGCGAACCGCCTCTCACCCACAGATCCTTTCGGCTATTTCTACAATTCAATGACGGCGACGGCCTACCTGTCGAATGAGCAGTGGCAGGACGCGCTCACCTACGCTGAAAAATCGCTCCACCATAACGACCGGCACACATCGACCCTACGCGCCAAGCTCACCGCCCTCTACATGCTTGGCCGGGTCGACGAGGCGCACGATGTCTTCCAGCAGCTTTTGCGGCGTGATCCCGATTTCACGGTTGAGCACTACGCCGCACACCACCCCGCCGCCGCCTATCGCACGGGCCAGACGGCGATCAAAGCAATGCGCGCGTTGGCTGAATATCAGCCGGCAGAGTGATGCGCCCTTCCCCCTTTCGAACGACGGAGAACTAGAATGTCAGGCTTTAGCGGCTTCAACGGGATTAACGGCATCAATGGGATCAACGGAATAAACGGGATCAATGGCATTAATGGGATCAATGGCATAAACGGGATCAATGGGATCAACGGCATCAATGGCATAAACGGGATTAACGGCATTGCCGGACATCCGGTGGGAGAGAGCCAGACCACGGCCTACGGGATCCGCCATGTTGCCGGGCAAGATGCCATCGATCCCGGCGCAGTGGCTCCGCAACCCACAGCTGGCAACGAACAGATGGCAGCCTGGTCTGACAATGTTCGTGGCTGGATCTACGTCACCGACTTTCTGAAGAACTATTCCTGGATCACCTCCGACACCGAGATCACGTTGCGCTGGGGCGGGAAGGCCATGCTCACCCTGGGCAACCCTGCGCCTGATCTGCTCGTCAGCCAGTTGCGCTTTCTGCATTCGTACATGGATCTCAGGGCGGATCGTGGCGGTGAAATCGTCGGGCAGATGGGGGCGCTTGCGCCGCACTTCGCCTTCATCCTCGGTCTGACCGCGTCCCGGAACCCGAAGCTCTATGAGCTTATCGATCTCTGCCAGCTTCTTTGCAGCCACTGCGTGATGATCCCGAAGCACTACCTCGCTGTGCGGCGGCCCGATCAGCTCGATGCGCGGATCATGCCGATGATTGCGACGCCCGGCCACGGCTCCTTCCCCTCGGGCCATGCAACACAGGCGATGGCGATCGCGACGCTTCTCGCAGCGGTGGTCGATGCAAATCCTAGCCACTTCCCTGATGCCGACGCGCGCAAAGCACTCCTCTTCAAACAGGCAGAGCGGATTGCGGCAAACCGGACCGTCTCTGGTGTTCACTACCCGATCGACAGCTGGGCGGGCGCGATGCTCGGGCGCGAAGTGGCGGGGATCATGGTTGATGCGGCCACCACGGCGGGCAATCGATCGGCCGTGCGCGACGCGCAGGCTTATGCGCCTACGGTGGCCTCTGGGGATGACGACTACTTTGTCGATGCGTTCCACGGCACCGATCACGTGGTGGCGGGAAAGACCTACAAAGTCGCGCAATCGGGCCCGTTGGCCTGGCTCTGGTCGAAGGCGATGGCTGAGTTCCTCTAGGGCGCTCTCTCCCCTTCGCTTTCAAATCAGACCAACAGGAGGCTTTGATGGACGCCAGTCCCTACCCGAACGCCCTCGGCCCCTACACCGCTTGGATGTACGGCACCGGGCGCAGCTTTGATTTCTTTGCAGCGGCCCGTGCGGCAGCGCCGCATACGTTGACTGCGGTCGTGGAGCGTCCGGACGGGCACGCGCCGACGTCCGACCCAGAGCCGCTCTCTGGGGCTGGGCTGACCGTCCCCCTCGTTGCGCCGACCTTGTGGTCCGGCCTTGCGGCTCCTCGATTCCTGCCGGTGATGATGGACGGAGTGAGTGCGCAGGATTTGACGTCAGACAGCCTGAGCGCGCTCTTTCAGTCAAAGGACCTTGCCGGTGTGTCGTGCCCTGCCGGTGGCTTCGGGCCAAGTGGCGGTCTAACGCGGATTTCAGCAGGGGCGCCCATTCAGAGCGATAGCCTCACGCCCTCCGCCGATGGCGCAGTGACGCTCGCCGCGGATCCCGAAGTCGATCCCCATACGCCGCTCATTGTGGTGGGCATCATCGATGACGGCATTCCTTTTGCACATACGGCCCTTGCCGGGCGCATCGATGCTGTCTGGCTCCAGGGCATGGCGCCCGACGGGTCGGGCCGCGTGCGATTTGGCCGCGAGGTGACGGGCTCAGATATCGCACAACTGCGGACGGCCCATGGCGCAGATGAGGACGCGATCTATCGCGCTGCCGGGGCGCTCGGGGGCGTGGATCGCGCGGCATCCTCGCTCATCGGGGATGGGTGCCATGGGGCTCATACGCTCGGTGAGCTTGCGCGCGGGTCAGACACCCAAGTGCGCATCATCGCGGTCGACCTGCCGCCAGACACCACATGGGACACGTCAGGGCACGGCAAAGAGGCGCTGATGCTTGCGGCGATGCACTACATCTTTGATCGAGCGGACAAGCTCGCGGCGGCCTATGGGCGGCCGACGCTCCCGCTCGTGATCAACCTGTCTTACGGGTACTCCGGCGGGGGCCATGACGGTCAGGGCGTCATCGAGGCGGGCTTTGACGAGCTTATCTCAGCACGGCGCGCATTGGCGCCGACGGCCTTCACCATGCCGGCGGGCAATATGTACGTGGATCGCACCGCGGCAGAGCTTCCCCTCTCCGCCGGAGCCCCGGCCACACCCCTGGCATGGGTCCTGCCACCGGATGATCGCACGTCGACCTTCATGGAAGTTTGGCTCCCGGAAGGAGCTGATGCGGCAGACGTCACAATGGCCCTCCACGGCCCCGGCCCCGCCCATGGCGGTCTCGGGGCTCTGGCCGCAGAGCTCAGTGGAAGCGGAGCGCAGGCAGGCGATTTCCATGGCGTGCCGGTGACTTGGGCGGGCAAGACGGTCGGCCACCTCACAATGGATTGCACGCGGAGCGGTCGCTGGCGGATCCTTGCGGCCCTTGCCCCAACGGAGGCTCTTGGAGATGCCGCGCCGTCTGGCCGCTGGCATGTCGCGCTATCCAGCAAAGCGGATATGACCGTGGCTCTCAGGATCCAGCGGGATATCAGCTATGGTCGTGGCTTCACCGGAGCGCGGCAAAGCTACTTCGACGATCCACAGAATGCGCTCTTTACCCGCGAGGGTTACGTCAACGAGGAAGACACCCCCGCCGCAGTCGTCAAGCGTGCAGGCAGCATCAATGGCATGGCGACCGGGGCCACATCCCTTGTTGTGGGAGCTGGCCACCGGGATTGGTACACTGGCGCGGAGCTTTACAGCAGTGCCGCACGGACCATGGCATCGGCGCAGGTGGATGTTTCCGCATCGGTAAGCGCCAGCCCGGCGGAGCGGGGGCGGCTCGGTCTCGCGGCCCGGTCAGGCGCGCGCCACCGCATGACGGGGACATCCGTTGCAGCCCCGGCCCTTGGGCGCGCCTTGCGCGAGGTGATCGCCGATCAGGCCGCGGGCGATGTGAGCGACAATTATCTGTCGGCTCTCAGCACCACGGGCAAACTGGCGGACGCCAATCCGAAAGCGCGGCGTCGCCTGGGCGGGAAGGGGCTCCGTGAAGGGTAAATGAACGAAAGAGGGGCAGCCCGGGTAAGCTGCCCCTCCCACACGCAAGCGATAGTGGGAGAGCTATCGCCCGCTTGCCGCATTCGCTGGGGAAGCGAATTGCGGCGATGCACGGCCTGCGCGGCGCCGGAAGAAGCGCGCCGATATGCCGTGCTGAAGACTTTCGAGCTGTTGGAGCGTGTCCGCGGACTGTGCGCATCCAAGATCAGCACGCGTTACGAGATCGTCCCACATTGCGCCTGTTCGCAGAACGGAAAAGATTTGGCCGAGCGTGGCGTGATGCTCTGTGACAACACCCAGAAGCTTGCCCCCTTCGCTGAAGACAAAGCTCCCAACACCAACAATATCTGCCGCCTCGGTGCCTGAGCGCATGAAGATGTGGTGTGCCCCATGGCCGATGACGCGCAGCTCAGAGACGGTAGTGACGCGCCCGGATTGGGACAATCCCAAGACACGCTCATGCTTGAGCGCTTTGCCTGGCCGGGGGTCAAACCGCACGGATTTCGCCTCCATACCGGCCTCGAGGCCCGGCAGCCGCGTGATCTCAAACCGGCTGGGCGAGGACGGCACTGCGCGGAGAACGAGACCGTCGCCGAGATGCAGCCCTGCGGGTCCGGTGCCCGAAAGGTTGGGAAGCAGCGCATTGTCGAGATCCATCCAAGGGCGGGCCGGTTCACCCTCGCATTCTTCGCGCGCGTGGATCATCTTGAGCTCCACCCGCTCCACGATGTCGGGCACGGCGATCTCGTCCATCACGTCGCGCAGTTCGCTCTCCTCCCGTGCAGCACGTGTGTCGCGCCCGGCCGCGCGCGGCGCAGCGACGTGAAGAGGCAGGGGTTCGCTCACGCTGCCGATGCTGACCTGATCGGGCCATGTCTCTGCGGACTTCTTGAACGCCGGTCCCGGCGGCCCTCGGAACACGATCCGGATGCCCGGTGACAGTGCCAGAATGGCCAGGACCAGCGCGCGGAGCTCTGCAAAGTCTGCCCCCTCCCATGTGTTGATCGACAAAACGTCAAAGCGGTGATGGAGCAGCCATTCCCTGAATTCGCCGCTGTCGGCCGTTTGCAATGGCCCACTTCCGAAGAAGACGGCGCCCTGTGGTGCGCCTTCGCTGAACATATAGAGCGCGCCTTCGCGTACCCCGTCTTCTGAGGGGACATGGAGCGCTGGGAGATCGGGCGCGCAAAAGCCCAACAGGCTTTCGAGATCGGCGGGTGTCACGGCGGCGGCGTTTTTGGCTTTGGTGCGGGTCTCGGTCATCTTCGTTTGTCCTCCCGTGCAAAAGGCGTCGTCTGTTGCGGGGAAGAATGGCGCAGAATTCCCCCTTTCACGCAGTGAGGAATGCGTGAGTTCGCCCGGGCCAGACGTGAGTGCTGCACCCCCATTTCCCGCTTTTCAGGCCTTCTAGGCGCTCAAATGCACGTCAGAGGCGATCTGCGCGCTCAATTCGCAGGCAGTTGCGTGAAGAAGCCGTGATCGTGGAGTGGTCTTGGCACATCCTGCTTGTGCTGCGCCGCGGCAACTCTATGGTGTTGCGAGGGCAAAGATGCCCATGCGCGGTTTGCCGCGCCTCGAAGCCCGACGCAGAGCTTCCTTTCTCGCACAGCTCAGCCGCCCCGCGGCTCCTCGCAATGCAGGATAGCGATCATGTCGGACGCCCCAAAAGGCTTCACTCGTGAACAGCAGGAATATCTGCCCGTGTCATCATGGGGCTCGATCTGCACAAGGCGTTCGCGCCTGCGGGCAAGGCCGTTGCGGAGCCAGAGCTCAAGACGGTCTACGGCACGCCGCTCGATGATCTGTGCAAGGAGGAAGTCGCCAAGTTTGAAGAGCACCCACTCGATATCTGGGCGCGGCTCGAACGCTGGACGAAAGAGGATGTCATGGCCGAGGGCCTCGACCAATTCCTGTTGCGTCACCTCGGCTTCTTCAACGTAGAGCCCGCGAGCCAGGGCTACATGATGCGGCTTCGTGCTCCGGCCTGTGTCGTGCGGGCTGACCAGATGGATGTTCTTGCGCATTGCGCAGAGGCCTTTGGCGGCGGCTATGCCCATGTCACCACACGTGGATCAATCCAGATCCGCGAGATCCGCCCGCGCTCCGTGATCGATTTCATTCAGGCGCTGGAAAGCTGTGGCCTCACCGCCCAGGGGACGGGGGCCGACAGCGCGCGCAACCTCACGGTCACGCCCTCCGCTGGTTTCGATCATGACGAGCTTTGCGACATGACCGAGCAGGCCAAAAAGCTTTCGACGCGTATCCTGCGCACGCGCGAGCTGCAGGGGATCCCGCGCAAGTTCAACATCTCCTTCGACAATTCGGGCCGCTTGTCGTGCCTGTCGGACACCAACGACATCGCCTTTGCCGCCACGATCATCGAAGACGGCGCTCCCGTGGAGGCCGGGCTTTGGTGCCGCATCGCGCTGGGCGGTATCACGGGCCACAAGGATTTCGCCCGCGACACCGGCTTGCTCTGCCGTCCAGAGGAGACAGTGGATGTGAGTGAAGCCATGCTTCGCGTCTTTGTCGAGCACGGGGACAGGACCAACCGCAAAAAGGCCCGCCTCAAGTACTTGCTCGAGAAAGAGGGCGTTGAATGGTTTATCGCGCGCACGCAGGAAAAGCTCGACGAGAAGGGCATAACGCTGGAGCGTGTGGATCGCGCTCATGACCGGCCCCGCGCCCCCATCGACCGGCAGGCCCATATCGGGATCCACCCGCAAAAGCAGATGAGCCTGTCCTACGTGGGTGTGGCGCTCGAACTCGGGCGCATGAGCCCGGAGCAGATGCGCGTCTTGGCGCGGGTTGCGCGGGAATACGGCGAGGGCGATATCCGCCTCACCGTCTGGCAGAACCCCATCATTCCCTGGATCCCGTCTGAACGCGCGCAGGAAGCTGCGGCGGAGATTGAAGCGGCAGGCATGCAAACGCGGGCGTCCGCTTTCGCCGCCGGGGTTGTGGCGTGCACCGGAAAATGGGCCTGCAAGATGGCCGCCGCCTACACCAAGGAAGACGCGCTCATCCTCACGCGCCACCTTGAAGAGCGCTTTACGCTCGACAGCCCCATCAACATTCATCTCACCGGCTGCAACAACTCCTGCGCGCAGCACTATGTGGGCGACATAGGCCTCATGGGCTGCAGCGGTCCGGGCGGTGGCGAGGGGTACATGATCGTCATCGGTGGCGGATCGGACCTCGACCAGGGCCTCGCGCGCCCGCTCGTCGGCCCGGTTGCGGCGGCCGACATTCACACAATCGTGGAGCATGTAGTGGGCAGCTATCTGGCCCGCCGCGAGGGCTCCGAGACTTTCCTGAGCTTTGTGCGCCGCCTGACGGATGCCGAGCTCCCCACGCTTCTGCCATCCGAGCTGCAACAGGCAGCCTGAGGAGACAGCCATGAACGCACCGCTTATCCAGCAAACAATCGAGGCCGCCATTTCTGCCGCGGAGCCGCAGGTGGAGCTTGTCCCCGCGGACGCGCCCTTTGACGAGGCGCAACGGCAATGGCTCAATGGGCTCCTGACGGGATTGTCCGCTATCGCCGCCTCTGCTGCGGCGGGTGAGGCGGAAGAGGCACCCCTCACGGCAATGACGGTGCTTTACGGCTCCCAGTCGGGCAATTGCGAGGTGCTGTCGAAAGACATGAAGAAGCATGCCGCCACGCAAGGATTTGGGGCAGAGATCAAAGCGCTCAACGATGTCTCCATCGAGGAGCTGGCGGGGATGGAGCATGTCACCGTGATCGTTTCCACCTTCGGTGAGGGCGAGCCGCCGGACAATGCGGTGAAATTCCACAAGGCCCTCATGGAGGCGTCTTCGCTGCCTGCCTCGCTCAACTTTGCGGTCTGCGGGCTGGGCGACACCTCTTATGCGGGCTTCAATCAATGCGCCGTGGAGATCGACGCAAAGCTTGCCGAACTAGGGGCCACGCGGGTCGCCGATCTGGTGAAATGCGACGTGGATTTTGACGACGATTACGGTGCTTGGAAGGGGGATGTTTTCGCCTCTGATGCCTTCGCCAATGCTGCTGCATCCGGGGCTGTCGCTCCGGTGATCGAGGCGGAGGTCCTGCCTGCCTATGACAAGAACCGCCCCTTCCCGGCGTCCCTTCTGGCCTGCGAGACGCTCTCTGGATCAGGGAGCGCGAAATGCGTCAACCACATCGAGATTTCGCTCGCTGGCGGTGGCGTTGATCTCGACTACGCGGCCGGTGATGCGCTTGGCGTCTTGCCCGTGAACTGCCCGGATGAGGTGGGAAAGGTTCTCGCGGCCGCAGGGCTCACGGGCAAGGAAACCGTGGTGCTGAAAAGCGGACCCGCGCGCCTTCGGGCAGCACTTTCGACCCAGCTTGATATCGTAACCGTCACGCCGAAGACGCTCGAGACGCTTGGTGTTGATGGGCAGGACGGCGCGCAGCTCCTCGACATTCTCGAGCCTTGCGACGCCCAAACGCTGGCGTCTGCGCTCCGCCCCCTTCAGCCGCGCCTCTACTCGATTTCATCGAGCCCAAAGGCGCATCCCGGTGAGGTTCACCTGACCGTGGGCGAGGTGCACTACGAGCTCAATGACCGGGCCTGCAAGGGCGTGGCGTCGACGTTCCTCGGTGGCCGGATTTCCGAGGGCGGCATGATGGGCGTTTACGTCCAAAGGTCCGCGCATTTTCATCCTCCTGCCGATGACATCACACCGCTCATCATGATCGGGCCGGGCACGGGCATCGCGCCCTTCCGCGCCTTTCTTGAAGAGCGCGAGGCGCGCGGCGCAACAGGCAAGAATTGGCTCTTTTTCGGGGACCAGCACGAGGCCACGGATTACCTTTACCGCGACCAGCTCGAGGGTTGGGCCGAGGCAGGCCTCACCAAGCTCTCGCTGGCATGGTCACGCGACGGCGCTGAGAAGGTCTACGTTCAGACGCTCCTCGAAGAGGCGGCGGACGACGTCTTTGCTTGGCTCGAAGAGGGCGCCGCGATCTA
>JBCBME010000042.1:0-11694 GCA_039822945.1 Pseudomonadota bacterium | reverse complement strand
ATGACCGCCTTGGTACGGGCCAATCTTCAAAAGCTCTGGGGCCACGACGCGGTAGAACCCCGTCCAGTCAAAGCGCGGTGTTTGCGGTGCTGCTGCTCGGGAGCAACGGGTTCAGCTGGTCCCGGATGTGGAGGCCTTTCCCGGCCACATTGCCTGTGCAAGCAGCACAAAGTCCGAGCTGGTTTTGCCCGTCTTCGGGCCAGACAGTGCGCTCATCGCGGTCTTTGATCTCGATAGTGATCAGCCCGATGCCTTTTCTGAGGAGGATGCTGGCGCCCTTTCGAGCATCCTTTCTGCCACGTTCGAGCGCCCGGGCGTCTGCTGAAAAACGCGGCTTTCTCGCGCTTTCGCCAAGTGATTGGTGCCTTGCGCGTGAAAATCGGGCTGCATTTCAGCACCATCATGAAAAAATGCTTGAAAATTTCATGTGGGCGCAGTGTGGTGCTTGGATAATTGCGAGGGATCGCCGTGAACACGCACTACCTTCCCAATCCTACCCTTGGCGCGGATCTCCGGGCGCTTCGAAAGGCGCGTGGCTTCACGTTGCAGGGTCTGGCGGCACGGCTGGGACGCTCGGTCGGGTGGCTGAGCCAAGTGGAGCGTGGCCTCTCTGAGCCCTCGGTCAGTGATCTCAGGCAGCTTGCGCGCGCCCTCGATGTCTCCGTCTCTTCGCTCTTTCGCGCCAACGCCCTTGAGGCTGAGGAAACCGGGTACGTTGTCCGCGCGGCCGCGCGTCGGCCCATCGGCTCCCGCGAGGCGGGCCTTGTCGAAGAGCTCCTGTCCCCGGATCTCACAGATGACTTTGAGATGGTGCGGTCGGTCTTTGAGCCAGGTGCTGCGCTCTCCGTTCCCGTCACCCGCCCGACGCAGGAGGTGGGTTACATCCTGGAGGGCAAGCTTGATCTCTGGATCAGCGGCGGCCTGCACAAGCTCGACACTGGTGACAGCTTTCGCGTGCGGGGGGAGCCGTTTCGCTGGGCCAATCCGTACACCACCCCATGCGTTGCGATCTGGGTGATCGCACCTCCGGTTTATTGAGATGAGCTGGGAGGCTTGGCTCATCTTCGCCGCGTTCTGGGTCGTCTTTGTGACGACACCGGGCCCCAACGCGGCCAACTGCATCCAGAACGGCATGGCCTTTGGATTTGTCCGGTCGCTTTGGGGCGTGGCAGGCATCATGACGCAAGCGCTTCTCTTTCTGCTTTTGTCTGCTGTGGGCGTGGGCGCGGTGATCGCTGCCGCGCCTGGAGCGTTTCTTTTGCTGCAGATCGCCGGTGCCGCTCTCCTCATTTGGCTTGGAGTGCGCGGGTGGATGCGTGCGGCGCAGCCCGTTTCGCTCCCGAGCCGCGCTGGCTCCATTTATCTGCGCGCCCTTCTCATCGCCACGATCAACGCGAAAAGCCTCGCCGGGTATATCGCGGCCTTCTCGCTCTTCGTGGCGCCCGGGCCGATCTGGCCCCAGATGATTGTGATTGTTCCAACGGCGCTCACGCTGACGATGATCAGCTACGTGGGCTTTACGGCCCTTGGCGCGGGCCTTGGCCGGGCCGCACTTGGCGCCGTCTTCAACACCTGGCTTCGGCGCGGGCTTGCGGCGTGTTTCGTGGCCTATGGGGCCGCCCTCGGCACCGTTGCATGGCAGGGCCGGGCATGATGGCCCAACCGACATACACCGCCACGCGTCGATTGACCGGCACAGGCGCTCAATTCGCAGCGAGCAAGCTGCAGCACCAAGACACACCGATACTCGGAGGACTTCATGGCTGATCTACCAAGCACCGCACGCGTCGTGATCATCGGGGGAGGCGTCGTGGGCGTCTCCGGCCTCTATCACCTTGCCAAGATGGGTTGGACCGACTGCGTTCTACTTGAAAAGAACGAGCTCACCGCAGGGAGCACCTGGCATGCCGCCGGGAACTGTCCCTCGTTCTCCACGAGCTGGGCCGTCATGAACATGCAGCGGTATTCGCTCTCGCTCTATGCAGGCCTCGCCGAAGAAGTCGACTACCCGATGAACTACCACGTGACCGGTTCGATCCGGCTCGCGCATTCCAAGGAGCGGATGCAGGAGTTCGAGCGCGCCGTGGGCATGGGCCGCTATCAGGGTATGGACCTCGAGATGATGTCGAACGCCGACATGAAAGAGGCCTATCCGTTCCTTGAAACCCACGATCTGGCGGGCGGCATGTGGGACCCCGACGATGGCGACATCGATCCCGCTCAGCTGACACAGGCGCTTGCCAAAGGTGCGCGTGAGATGGGCGCAACGATCGCGCGCTTCTGCCCAGCCACGGGTGTGAGCCGGGAGGGCGATGAATGGATCATCCACACGGAAAAGGGCAATATTCGCTGTGAGTATGTCGTAAACGCTGCGGGTTACTACGCGCAGCGCGTGGGTGAGTGGTTCAAGCCCTATGGCGGGCGCACCGTGCCCATGGCCGTGATGTCCCACCAATACTTCCTCACCGAGGAGATCCCCGCGATTAAGGAATGGACGGAAGCCAACGGCCGCAAAATCCCCCTCCTGCGCGATGTCGACAGTTCCTACTATCTGCGGCAGGACAAAAACGGCCTGAACCTCGGGCCCTACGAGCGGAACTGTAAGGCGCACTGGATCACTCCGGATGATCCGATGCCCGATGACTTCTCCTTCCAGCTCTACCCCGACGATCTCGAGCGGCTGGAATGGTACATTGAGGATGCGATGGCGCGCGTGCCGATCCTCGGTGAAGGCGGTGTGGGCCGCAACATCAACGGGCCAATCCCCTACACGCCGGACGGGCTCCCGCTCGTGGGCCCGATGCCGGGCGTCAAAAACGCGTTCGAGGCCTGCGTCTTTACCTTCGGGATCACGCAGGGCGGCGGCGCGGGCAAAGTGCTCGCCGAATGGATCGTCGAAGGGGAAACCGAGTGGGACATGTGGGCCGTCGATCCCCGCCGCTACACCGACTACACGGACCGCGAGTACTGCATCGAGAAGGCTATGGAAGTCTACGGCCACGAATACGGCATGCACTTCCCTTATAAGGAATGGCCCGCAGGTCGGGACCGGAAACTCTCCCCGGTTGATGCGAAAGTTCGCGAGCTCGGCGGCGTCATGGGCGTTTACAATGGCTGGGAGCGTGCCAACTGGTTTGCAAAGGACGACGACGACACCTCGCTCGAGGCCACAGAGACATGGTCCCGCCATGGGCCATGGGAGGCGCGCATCAAAGAGGAATGCGAGGCCGTGCGCGATGGCGTTGGCGTGCTCGATCTTCCGGGCTTCTCCCGCTTCAACCTCAATGGCGCAGGCGCGGCGGAATACCTCCGCGGCCTCATCTCGGGCGCGCTCCCCAAGATCGGGCGGATGAACCTTGCGTATTTCGCCGACAGCCGCGGCCGCATCCTGACGGAGATGTCGGTGATCCGGCACGGCGAAGATGACTTCACCCTGATCACCGCGGCTACGGCCCAGTGGCACGACTACGAGGTGCTGGCGAAGGATCTGCCCGAGGGGCTCACGCTCGAGGATATCACACGCGAGATGTCGACGCTCATCGTCTGTGGGCCAGAGGCGAGAGCGCTCTTTGAAAAGATCGGCACGGATGCAGATCTCAACCTGCCGTGGCTGTCGCACCAATCCGCGACCGTGGCAGGCACGGCGTGCAAGCTTGCACGGGTCAGCTTCGCCGGGGAGCTCGGCTGGGAGATCCATGCCCGCATGGAAAACATGCCTGCTCTCTATGAGGCTGTGCTCGCGGCCGGTGCCACGCCCTTCGGGATGTATGCGCTGAATTCGCTGCGGATCGAAAAGGGCTACCGCGCGTGGAAGGGGGATCTGTCCACCGACTACTCCCTCCTCGAGGGTGGGCTCGGGCGCTTTATCAAGTTTGACAAACCGCAGGATTTCCCCGGCAAGGCGGCTCTCCTCAATGAGAAGCAGCAGGGCTCGAAGAAGCAGTTCGTGACGCTCAAGGTGGAGGCAAACGGCCACGACGCGCCTTACATGGCCACGCTTTGGAACGGCGATGAGATCGTGGGTGAAACCACATCTGGCGCCTGGGGCTACCGGGTTGGGCATTCCGTGGCGCTGGGCATGCTGCGTTCGGACCTCGCCAAAGAGGGAACGGAGCTTGAGGTCGACATCTATGGCCAGAAGGTCCGCGCGACGGTTCAGCCGGATGGCCCGCTCTGGGACCCCCAGAACGACCGCATCCGCGCATGATCAACGCGGATATCCAGGGCTTGATCGCGGATTACCCCCTGGGGTTCACGGCCACTGTGACCCCCGAGGGCGTGCCCGCTGTAGCGCCGAAGGGTACGTTCCTCGTGCTCGACGACGCTACGATCGGCTTTGCAGATATCCGGTCTCCGGGAACGTTGAAGAACCTCGCTGCCAATCCGGCCTGCGAGGTGAACTTTATCGACGTCCTCAAACGCAAGGGGGCCCGCGTCGCAGGAACGGCGCGGGTCATCCCCAAAGGCGCGGCTGATTTCGAGGCCCTCCTGCCGCGCTGGCACGCCGTCTGGCCTGATCTCAGCCACCGGATGCGTGCCTTCGTCCTCATTGACGTGACCTCTGCCAGCCAATATCGCACCCCTCCCTACGACGATGGCGCAACGGAGGAAGATATGATGGCGACCTACAAGGCAAAGTTCGCGGGGATGCGCGCATGAGCGTGATGATCCTCGATGGCGGCATGGGGCAGGAGCTCATCGCGCGCGCGGGAAAGGCGACCGGGCTCTGGTCGATCCAGGCGCTGATCGATGCGCCAGAGACTGTCCGCGAGGTGCATGACGAGTTCTTTGCCGCAGGCGCTGAAGTCGCCACCACCAATACCTACTCGGTGCGCCCAGACCGGATGAGGCACCACGGCATCTTCGAGCGCTACGAAGAGCTGCAAATCCTTGCCTCGCGGATCGCGATGGAATCGCGTGACGCCCACGGATCTGGGCTCGTGATGGGGGGCATGGGGCCGCTTGGCTACTCTTACCGTCCGGAGCTGGCACCCCCCGCCGAACGCGCGGCGCAGACGTTTTCGCAAATGGCCACCTACCAGGCGCCTTATGTCGACGGCTACATCCTTGAGACGATGAGCTCTGTCGATGAGGCCCGCGGGGGGCTGATGGGCACGACGGGCCACGGGAAGCCCGTATGGCTCGCGCTCAGTGTCTCCGACGCAGACGGCACCAAGCTTCGCTCTGGCGAGAATCTGGCGAATATTATGCCGCTTCTCGGCGAATTTGGTCCGGATGTGGTGCTGCTCAACTGCTCCCGTCCTGAGGCTATCAGCCAGGGACTGCCGATCGTTGCGGAGTTTGGGATCCGTTTTGGTGCCTACGCAAACGGCTTCACCGGCATCGTGGATGACTTCAACAACGAGGACGCCACGGTCGATCTCCTGACCTCCCGCACCGATCTCGGCCCCGCCGCCTATCTCGATCACGCCAAGACATGGGCCGCGCAGGGTGCGTCCATCATCGGCGGCTGCTGCGAGGTGGGGCCAGCCCATATCTCTGCCCTCTCAACTCATTTCAAAGGAACCTAGCCATGTCTGTCCCCTCCCAGGCTCGTGTCGTGATCATCGGTGGCGGTGTGATCGGGTGTTCGGTGGCCTACCACCTGACGAAACTGGGATGGAACGACGTGGTGCTCTTGGAGCGAAAGGCGCTCACATCGGGCACCACATGGCACGCGGCGGGCCTGATCGCGCAGCTCCGCGCGACGGCCAACATGACCAAGCTCGCCAAGTACTCGCAGGAGCTCTACGGCTCCCTTGAGGCAGAGACCGGCGTGGCCACCGGCTTCAAACGCTGCGGTTCGATCACCGTCGCGCTGACCGAGGAGCGCCGGGAAGAGATCACGCGCCAGGCGGGCATGGCGCGCGCATTCGGCGTGGATGTCGAGGAGATCAGCCCGAACGAGGTGAAGGCCCGCTACGAGCATCTCAACATCGAGGGTGTCACCGGTGGCGTCTACCTGCCGCTCGACGGGCAGGGTGATCCTGCCAACATCGCCCATGCGCTGGCCAAGGGTGCCAAGCAGCGCGGCGCGCGCGTCATTGAACGGACCAAGGCCACAGGCGTCACACGTCAGGGCCGCCGCATCACAGCCGTTCAATGGCAAAACGAGGCGGGAGAGGCCGGTGAGATCGCCTGCGATCACGCCGTCAATTGCGGCGGGATGTGGGGTCACGAGGTAGGGCAGATGCTCTCCACCAACGTGCCGCTCCATGCCTGTGAGCATTTCTACATCGTGACAGAAGCCATCGCAGGTCTCACGCAAATGCCCGTGCTCCGCGTGCCCGATGAATGCGCCTACTACAAAGAAGACGCGGGCAAGATGCTCCTCGGTGCGTTCGAGCCCAACGCCAAGCCTTGGGCCATGGACGGCATTCCCGCCGACTTCGAATTCGATCAGCTCCCAGAGGATTTCGACCACTTCGAGCCCATCCTCGAGAACGCCTGCAACCGCATGCCGATGCTGGCCGAGGCGGGCATCCATACGTTCTTCAATGGTCCGGAAAGCTTCACACCTGACGACGCCTATCACCTGGGCCTGTGCCCCGAGATGGACAATGTCTGGGTCGCGGCGGGCTTCAACTCCATCGGGATCCAATCGGCGGGCGGCGCTGGTATGGCACTCGCGCAATGGATGGATGACGGCGCGCGGCCCTTTGACCTGGGCGATGTCGACATCGCGCGCATGCAGCCCTTTCAGGGCAACAAGACTTACCTCTATGAGCGCTCAAAGGAAACGCTGGGCCTCCTTTACGCCGACCACTTCCCCTTCCTGCAAAAGCGCACCGCGCGCGGTGTCCGCCGCACCCCGTTCCATTCGCATCTGGCTGAGCGGGGGGCTGTCTTTGGGGAACTGTCCGGATGGGAGCGTGCCAATTGGTTTGCCCGTGGCAGCCAGGAGGCGAACTACGACTACTCATGGAAGCGCCAGAACTTCTTCGAGAATGTCCGGGAAGAGCACATGGCCGTGCGCGAGGGCGTGGGCATGTACGACATGTCGTCCTTCGGCAAGATCCGAGTCGAGGGCCCTGATGCGGTGGCCTTCCTCAATTACGTCGCAGCGGGCCAGTATGACGTGCCGATGGGCAAGATCGTCTACTCGCAGTTCCTCAACGCGCGGGGCGGGATCGAAGCGGACGTCACAATCACCCGCATCTCCGAGACGGCATTCCTCGTTGTCACACCAGCGGCCACTCGCCTCGCCGATCAGGCGTGGTTGGAGCGGAACAAGGGCGATTTCCTCGTGGTCATCACGGATGTGACAGCTGCCGAGGGCGTGCTGGCCGTGATGGGGCCAAAATCCCGTGAGCTCCTGCAGGCTGTCTCGCCAGCGGATTTCTCGAACGAGGTGAACCCCTTCGGCACCGCGCAGGAGATCGAGATCGGCATGGGCCTCGCTCGCGTGCACCGCGTCACCTATGTGGGAGAGCTCGGCTGGGAGGTCTATGTGAGTTCGGACATGGCAGGGCATGTCTTCGAGACGCTCGCCGAGGCGGGCGAGGGGATGGGCATGCGGCTTTGCGGGATGCACATGATGGACACCTGCCGCATCGAGAAGGGCTTTCGCCACTTCGGGCACGATATCACTTGCGAGGATCACGTACTTGAGGCGGGCCTCGGCTTTGCGGTGAAGACCGACAAGCCTGATTTCATCGGTCGCGCGGCTGTGCTCGAGAAAAAGGAAACGGGGCTGGCCAACCGGCTGCTACAGTTCAAACTGACCGACCCCGAGCCGCTTCTCTATCACAACGAGCCTGTCTTCCGGGACGGGGAGATCGTGGGTTACCTGAGCTCGGGCGCCTACGGCCATGCGCTCGGCGCGGCCATGGGCATGGGCTACGTGCCCTGCGCGGGTGAGAGTGCCGCAGAGGTGCTTGCCTCACGGTACGAGATCGACGTGATGGGCACGCGCGTGGCGGCGGAAGCGTCTCTCAAACCGTTCTACGACCCGAAATCGGAGCGCGTGAAGGCCTGAAACCTTGCCCTTCGCGGTCGGTCGTGATGGGAGGCACCCTGTCTTAAGGGGCTGCCATGTCTGACGTCTACGATCCGCCCGCGGGGCCTCTCACGGTGCTGCATCTCGACCACGAGCTTCTCATTGTCGGTAAGCCAACAGGCCTCCTGAGCGTGCCGGGAAAGGGGCCGGACCTTGCCGATTGCCTCTTGTCACGGATCGAGGCGGAGTATCCTACGGCGCGTCTCGTGCATCGTCTCGACCGGGATACCAGTGGTGTGATGGTCTTTGCGCTTTCTGCCCATGCGCAGCGTCACCTCGGACTCCAGTTCGAAAAACGGCAGGTGCGAAAGGTCTATCTGGCCGAGGTTATGGGCCGTCTCGAGGGCGAGGGAGCGGTCGATGCCCCTCTGATCGTGGACTGGCCGAACCGGCCCCGCCAGATGATCGACCCCGAGAACGGCCGCGAGGCGATCACGGAGTGGCGCGCCAAAAAGCCGGGAGAGACGACACGCGTAGAGCTGCGGCCGCAGACGGGTCGCAGCCACCAGCTTCGTGTTCACATGGAAAGCCTCGGCCACCCGATCCTAGGCGATCCGTTCTACGGTACCGACGCGTCGCGCAACGCTGCTCCACGCCTCATGCTCCACGCTTGGAAGCTTGCCTTTCGCCACCCCGATGGTGGCGAGCGCGTGGAGTTTCGCGCAAAGATCCCGTTCTGACGGGCGGGCATCAGCAGCCGCTGATCGCCTTCACCTCCTGGAACTCTTCGATGCCGAAGACGCCGCCCTCGCGGCCATTGCCGGATTGCTTCATGCCGCCAAAGGGCGAGCCGCGGCCAAAGCCCTTGCCATTCGTCTCAATCATCCCGGCGCGCAGTTTGCGTGCGAGGCGCAGGCGTCGGTCGTCATCGGCCGTCTGGATGTAGTTCGTCAGGCCATAGGCGGTGTCATTGGCGATCTTCACGGCCTCCTCTTCGGTGTCGAAGGGGATGATCGAGAGGACCGGGCCAAAGATCTCCTCCCGGGCGATGGTCATGTCGTTGTTCACATCGGCAAAGACTGTGGGGCGGATGAAGTAGCCGCGGTTAAGCCCGTCGGGACGGCCCGTACCGCCCGCAACGAGGCGCGCGCCCTCGTCGATGCCCTGCTGGATGAGACCCTGGATTTTTTCGAACTGAACCTCGGAGACGACGGGACCGATGTGGCGCCCTTCCTCAGAGCCGCTGCCGACCTTCGTCTTTTCTGCGGTCTCGGCGGCTTGCTCCACTGCTTCGGCGTAGCGGGCACGTTCCACGAGCATCCGCGTGGGTGCGTTGCAGCTCTGACCGGTATTGTTGAAGCAATGTCGCGCGCCGCGAATGACGGCCTTTTCATCGGCATCGGCGAAGATGACATTGGCCCCCTTGCCGCCGAGCTCGAGGCTTACACGCTTGAGATTGGTCACCGAGGCCGCAGTGATGAGGCGACCTGCGCGCGTGGAGCCCGTGAACGAGATCATGTCGACGTCCATGTGCTCAGAGAGCTGCGTGCCGACGCCGGGCCCGTCGCCGTTGACCATGTTGTAGACGCCCGCGGGCGCGCCGGCCTCGTGCATGATCTTGGTGAAGACGTAGGACGAGAGCGGCGCGACCTCGGACGGCTTCAGAACCATGGTGCAGCCGGCTGCGAGGGCTGGGATCACCTTGAGCGTGACCTGGTTCATCGGCCAGTTCCACGGCGTGATCATGCCCACGACGCCGATAGGTTCGCGGTGAATGCGCTCGCCCGATTTCTCGTCACGGACGGTTTCCCATTCGATGTTGTCAAAGGTCTTCAGAAAGCCCTCGATGTGCCAGGTGCCCGAGGGCGTCTGGGACGAACGCGCCATGTCGATTGGTGCGCCCATCTCCATGGAGATCGCCTGCGACATCTCCTCTGCGTGTGTCTTGTAGGCCTCGTAGATAGCCTCGATGAGCGCCTTGCGCTCCGCGGGCGAGGTTTCGGACCATGTGTCAAAGGCGGCGCGGGCGGCGGTAACAGCGGCATCTGTATCCGCCTGATCGCCCAGCGAAATCACGGCGCACTGCTCTTCGGTGGAGGGGTCGATCACGGGGAAGTCGCGCGGCGTCTTCGGGTCAACCCAGGCACCATTGATGTAGAACTGGCGGTTATCGAGCATGGCGCGGTCTCCCTTTCGCGTGGTCGGTGCAGCCTTGTCCCGCGCAAGAACTGTCGTCAAGGCTGACTGTTCCAACTCATCGTCTGGCGGCAGAATGGCGTCCCTATCTTGAACTGCCCTCTCTACAAGTGCCGGATGAGGCCTTAGGTTGCGCGATGACAAAGACAAAAGGACGTTTCCATGACCCTTCGCATCAATGACACGATCCCGGATCTCACGGTGACCACCGACAAGGGCGAGATTGCGCTCCATGACTGGGTGGGCGACAGCTGGGCGGTGATCTTTTCGCACCCGAAGGACTTCACCCCCGTCTGCACGACGGAGTTCAGCGCGGTGGCTGTCCTCGCCGAGGAATGGGCCAAGCGGGACACGAAGGTGCTCGGCGTGTCGGTTGACGGCGTTGAAGACCACGTGAAGTGGAAGGCCGATATCGAAAGCCTTGAGGGCGCAAAGCCCGATTTTGCCATCGTGGCCGATGACGGCCTCGCCATGGCGAAGGCCTTTGACATGCTGCCCGCCGAGGCGATCCTCCCAGACGGTCGCACGCCTGCCGACAGCGCCACGGTGCGCTCGGTCTTCATCGTGGGTCCGGACAAGAAGCTGAAGCTTTCGATGACGTATCCGATGACCGTCGGTCGCAACTTCTCGGAGATCCTGCGCGCGCTTGATGCTCTGCAGACTTCGGCCAAGGAGAATGTAGCAACGCCGGCAAACTGGTCCGTGGGACAAGACATCGTCGTGCCCGTCGCCGTCTCGGACGCAGATGCGATCGCCAAGTACGGTGCGATCGAGACGAAGCTGCCTTACCTGCGGACGGCCAAGCTGGCTGGCTAGGATCACCTAGGCTTGTCTACTGATGGGGCGCTCTGATTGGGGCGCCCTTTTCTTTGGGCAGTCGGCGGGGCGGCTCTGTTTGCTGCGCAAAGGCGCCCGCCCGCCGACCCGAAATCAGCCCTTTCCGCGGGCCTTGTGCGTGGTGGCGATAAGCTTTTCCGTCCAGAGACGCTTTTGCTTGCGCCAGCCGTAAAAGGCGCTGCGGGCCTGTGTGCTCCGCGATCCCCCTGCGGAGCGGGCCGTGATGTCGCTATCGAAGGCACCGGCTGAAGCCGCGGGCGGGTAGAGGGCGAGCCCTTTGTCCGAGCGGGTGAGAACGTGGCGATACATGTTGTCCGCCGGGCAGAAGATCGGTGTGGCGACGGCAAGGAGCGCTTCGGCGCCAGCGCGGCTCCAGATCATGGCATGGGCGAGCATCGGAAAGTAATGCGCGCGGACGAGTTCGCGCCCGGAGAGATCCCCGAGCGGGCTTGTGATCTTTCGTTTGCTGGCGCCGACATTGACCGCGTGCCAGTGGCTGTTCTCTGCGAGCCAGTCCATTGCTGTGGTCGCGGCCTCTGGACCGCCCTCTGTCCACTGGAAATCATCCTCGAGGATCAACGCGACCTCCGCAGGGCTTTCCAGAAAGGCGTTGAGCGCGCGAATATGGCTGAGATAGCAGCCGAGCTCGCCCGCTGACATCGAGCGCCCCATGAAGCGGCGCGTGCGCGCGTCGTCGTAGCCTTCAAAGTCCGCAAGGTCCT
>JBCBME010000041.1:0-11718 GCA_039822945.1 Pseudomonadota bacterium | reverse complement strand
ACCCTGAGTGCCCCGCGCACGGCGTAAAGCAGGTAGTCCCGGTCAAACTGTGCCTCGAGCGGCGGGCGCGGCGCGATATCCTGAAAGAAGCAGTAGGCGCGCGGAAGAGCCTTCTGATCAGCACGCGCCACCATGGGCTAGGGTCCCGTCAGCTCGGCCACCTTGGTGACCGGCGGCGCGGTCATCAGCGGCTTCAGCTGCGCGCCAAGCGTCGCGAAAGTGGGGGAGGCGCGATAGGCGTCAAACGCCGCAAGGCTTTCCCATTCCTGCACGATGGCAAGTTGGCTTCCGCGCGCGTAGGGGGCGTAATGCGCGCAGCCGTCCATGGCGCGCACGATGCCAGCTTGCGCCTCCACATGGGCGAGGCCCGTGTCGATGTCGCTCAGCGGGGCTTCTACGGTGATCAGGTTCATAGCGTGTCTCCTTGGTGTCACGCTAAGCCATAGGCGGCGGAAAGTGTGGCGGTCCTGCGCCATGCCGCCAATTATAGGCCCCAAACCGCCAAGATGTCACCCGCGCGGTGCGTCCTGCCGAGGCGGCGGGAAGGCCCGCAACCAGGAGGTCATCTGCCAGCGGATGAGAAAGTCGCGCGTCTCGGACTTGTAGGCCACGCCCGCCATGGCGGCCGCGGTTCGGATGCGGGTCTCGTATTTGCCGACCCGCCCGTCGGTATCGATGATGTAGATGACGGGCGTCTTTCCCGTCAGATGGGCCGCAAAAAGGGCCTGCTGGACGCTGTCGAGGGAGGTTCGCTTGTCGAGCCCCACCTCCACGACATGGGTCGGTGTTTCGCAATCCACGCGGATCCGGTTGACGCCATAGCCCACCGGAAACGCGTGCACCGCTTCCGTCTCACCCCCCAACACCAAAGAGCACAGGATCGCTGCCAGCTCTGTCTCACCCATCGCGCAAGTCTACGGATCAACCGCTGACACCGCGACAAGAAGCCGTCTGGCTGGTTAACCAAAGGTGGCGATTGGCGCGCTGCGCCTGACTTCCGGGAAGAAGCAAAATTTCTTCACGTGATTTGTTGACAGGCCCAAGGCGCTTCCATAAATGCCGCCTCGTTAGCACTCACCAAAAGGGAGTGCTAAAGGGAGAAACTTTGAGCCAACCAGGAGCATCAAAGATGGCATTTACACCGCTTCATGACCGCGTTCTCGTCGAGCGCGTCGAAAGTGAAGAAAAGACCGCCGGTGGTCTGATCATCCCCGACAGCGCGAAAGAGAAGCCCGCCGAGGGCCTCGTCGTTGCTGTGGGCGCAGGCGCCAAGGACGACGACGGCGAGCGCATCGCGATGGACGTCAAAGCCGGGGACAAGATCCTTTTCGGCAAGTGGTCCGGCACCGAGATCACCATCGACGGCAAAGAGCTGCTGATCATGAAAGAGAGCGACATCCTCGGCGTCATGGCCTGAGGACGGGCCGCGCCCCGGCGCGTCCCAAGCTTTTCAATACACTCATCACATAGGAGCTGAACATGGCTGCTAAAGACGTCAAATTTGACACCTCCGCACGCGACAAGATGCTCAAGGGCGTCAACGTCCTCGCCGACGCGGTAAAAGTGACGCTGGGCCCCAAGGGCCGCAACGTCGTTCTCGACAAATCCTTCGGCGCACCGCGCATCACGAAGGACGGTGTCTCGGTCGCAAAAGAGATCGAGCTCGAGGACAAGTTCGAGAACATGGGCGCGCAAATGGTCAAAGAAGTGGCCCAGCGCACCAACGACGAAGCCGGTGACGGCACGACGACCGCAACGGTCCTCGCGCAAGCCATCGTCAAAGAGGGCATGAAGTCGGTTGCCGCTGGCATGAACCCGATGGACCTCAAGCGCGGCATCGACATGGCGACCTCCGCCGTCGTCGAGGCGATCAAATCCGCCTCCCGCGAAGTCAAGGACTCCGACGAGGTTGCACAGGTTGGCACCATCTCCGCCAACGGCGAAGCAGCCATCGGCTCCCAGATCGCAGACGCGATGCAGAAGGTCGGCAATGACGGTGTCATCACCGTCGAAGAGAACAAGGGCCTCGAGACCGAGACCGACGTCGTCGAAGGCATGCAATTCGACCGCGGGTACCTGTCGCCTTACTTCGTCACAAACCCCGACAAGATGACGACCGAGCTTGAGGACGCGATCATCCTTCTCCACGAGAAGAAGCTCTCCTCCCTCCAGCCGATGGTTCCGCTGCTTGAATCCGTGATCCAGTCCGGCAAGCCGCTCCTCATCATCGCCGAGGACGTGGAAGGCGAGGCTCTGGCCACGCTCGTCGTCAACAAGCTTCGCGGCGGTCTCAAGATCGCAGCCGTCAAGGCACCGGGCTTCGGTGATCGCCGCAAGGCCATGCTGCAGGACATCGCGATCCTCACGGGCGGTCAGGTCATCTCCGAGGATCTCGGCATGAAGCTCGAGAACGTCACGATGGACATGCTGGGCTCCGCCAAGCGCGTCTCCATCACCAAGGACGAGACCACCATCGTCGACGGTGCAGGCGAAAAGGCCGAGATTGAGGCACGCGTCTCCCAGATCCGTCAGCAGATCGAAGAGACCACCTCCGACTACGACCGCGAAAAGCTCCAGGAGCGTGTCGCGAAGCTCGCAGGCGGCGTGGCCGTGATCCGCGTCGGCGGCATGACCGAGGTCGAAGTGAAAGAGCGTAAGGACCGTGTGGACGATGCTCTGAACGCGACCCGCGCAGCCGTGCAGGAAGGCATCGTTGTGGGCGGTGGTGTTGCTCTGGTCCAGGGGGCGAAATCCCTCGACGGCCTGACGGGCGACAACAACGACCAGAACGTCGGTATCTCCATCGTTCGCAAAGCCATCGAAGCGCCGCTGCGCCAGATCGCCGAGAACGCAGGCGTCGACGGTGCCGTCGTTGCGGGCAAGATCCGCGAGAGCGACGACAAGGCCTTCGGCTTCAACGCACAGACCGAAGAGTATGGCGACATGTTCTCCTTCGGCGTCATCGACCCCGCAAAGGTCGTGCGCACCGCACTGCAGGACGCAGCCTCCATCGCCGGTCTCCTGATCACGACGGAAGCGATGGTGGCCGACAAGCCCGCCAAGGAAGGCGCAGCGGCCGGCGGCGGCATGCCCGACATGGGCGGCATGGGCGGCATGATGTAACGACCGCTTTTCGCATCGCGAAAACGGTCGTGGTGGGCGGCAGGGGGTTTTGCCAGCAAAACCTCCCGAGAGCCCACACCGCTGAAAGCTACGGCAAAGGGGCCCCCTCAATGGCGGGCCCCTTTGTCATTTCCCGGCCGCTCCGCTACGGCTCGCCCATGGACGCAGCCCACGACATCACGCGCATCCGCGACATGGCCGGATTTCAGATCCGCCCCGGCATCGTGGACTTTCACGGTGACGGCTTCGAGCGGCATCTCGCGCCACGGCGCGGCGCTTTGAGGGATCTCACCGAGGGGCTCATCGCCCTCGATGCGGAGCTTGCCGCAAATGGGATCACCACTGCGTTCCTCGCCCAGTTCTGGTCGTGGGAGGGGGGGATGCGCGGCCCCGAATTCGCCCGCCGCCTTGCGGGCGCGCTGCGGGACGCTGGCCCGCGGCTTTATACAGCCATGCACATGCAGCTCCGGGTGGAGACGCATATGATCGAAGACTTCGACGACATCGCCGCCTTCGTGGAGGAGGCGGGGATCCGCATTGTCATCTTCAACGATCACCTCCCCCATGGGCCGCTGTCCGAGGGCAAGCGCCCCCCGCGGCTCGAAGGGCAAGCGCTCAAGGCGGGCCGCGCGCCTGAGGCCCATTGGCGCTACCTCGAGGGGCTCCATGAGCGCCGCCCGGATGTGCCCGCCGCCGTGGCGGCACTCTCTGCCAAACTCAGAGCGCTGGGCGTACGCATCGGCAGCCATGATGATGCCACCGAGCCCACCCGCACGCGCTACCGCGGGCTTGGCGCGGACATCGCCGAGTTTCCGGAGACGATCGAGGCCTTGGCCGCGGCCAACGCGGCCGGCGATCCGGTCATCCTCGGCGCGCCCAATGTCGTGCGGGGCTCGAGCCACAAAAAGGGGCTCTCAGCGCGGGAGGCCGTCCGCGCAGGGCACTGCGACATCCTTGTCTCTGATTATCACTACCCGGCACTCCGGCAGGCCGCGTGGCTTCTCGAGGCGGAGGGGATCGACGCCTGGCCACTCATCTCCGAGCACCCCGCGTGGCTCTTGGGCCTGCCGGAGGGCGAGGGGGACCACTGCGTCTTTGACGCCGCCCACCGCGTCGTGGGCACACTGACCAACGGTCGCTGGAGCTACATGGCCGCGCCACTCTACGAAGCCCTGAGATGAAGCTTGCCCTCCCCCTCACACTCGTCCTGATCGCGTTTGCGGGGAACTCTGTCCTCAATCGCATGGCGCTCGTTGGTGAGGGCGCGATTGGCGCGCTGGAATTCGCCACGATCCGCGTGCTGGCGGGGGCGCTCATGCTCGTCGTTCTTGTGCGCATGCGTGATCGCGGGAAGGAGCGCGTGCGCCAGGTGCCCACCGCGCGACAGCTTCAAGCCGCAGGCGCGCTTGCGCTCTACCTCCTTGGCTTTTCGCTCGCCTATCTCAGCCTGCCCGCGGGGCTGGGGGCGCTCATCCTCTTTGGCGGCGTGCAGGTGACGATGTTTGCAGGCGCCGTCCTCGGCGGGGAGGCCGTGCCGCGGCAACGCTGGATCGGGGCGGTGCTCGCCTTTGGCGGGCTTTGCTACCTGCTTTGGCCCAGTGGCGCGGGGGCACCGGACCTTGCAGGCGCGCTCTTGATGACTTTTGCTGCCCTGGGCTGGGGGGTCTATTCGCTCATCGGGCGGGGCTCTGCGGATCCGCTGGGGGACACGGGGCGCAACTTTCTCTTTGCCATCGTCCCGGTGGGGGCGGCGATGCTCATTGCGGGTGCGCTCGAGCCCGGGGCGCCCGTGCCGCTGCGCGGCGCGCTCCTCGGGATTGCCTCAGGGGCGATCACATCGGGCCTGGGCTATGCGCTCTGGTTTCGCGTGCTGCCTGCGCTTTTGCCCAGCGTAGCGGCGGTGGCGCAGCTCACGGTGCCGCTCATCGCCATGGCCGGTGGAATGCTCTTTCTGGCTGAGCCTCTGACGACGCGCTTTGTCATCGCCTCCATCATCGTGCTCGGGGGCGTCGCGTTCGCGGTGCTGGCACGCGGTCGTTAATTGCAGCGCAGCATTGCCTGACTTAGCATGTTCGCATGCGCCGCATCCTCGCCTGTCTCTTCGCCCTCGCGCCCAGCCTCGCCGCCGCCGATTGTGTGGTGCTGCTCCACGGTCTCGCGCGTACGGAGACCTCGCTCTACATCCTCGACGAGGCGCTGGAGGAGGCTGGCTATGAGACGGTGCGCGTGGGCTACCCCTCCACAGAGTTCGATGTCCGCACCCTTGCAGAAAGCGCGGTGCCGCGTGGCATGGCCTCCTGTTCCGAGGGGCCGATCAATTTCGTGACCCACTCCATGGGCGGGATCCTCCTGCGCGCCTGGGTGGAGACTGCAGCGGAGGAAGAGCGCGCCCGCCTCGGGCGCGCTGTCATGCTTGGGCCCCCCAATCAGGGGACGCCGCTCGTCGATGCTTTTGAAGACTGGCCACCTTTCGAGTGGCTCAATGGACCGGCAGGCGCTCAGCTTGGCACCGATGCTTTGCCCGCCGATCTGCCGAGCGCGAGCTTTGAGCTGGGTATCATCGCGGGCAACCGCTCCGTCAGCCCGGTCTATTCATCGATCATCGAGGGGCCCGATGATGGCAAGGTGCCGGTGGACTCCACCAAGCTCGAGGGGATGGCGGACCACATCGTGCTGCCGGTCACACACACCTTCATGATGATGAACCCGCTCGTGATCGCGCAGGTGAAGCTCTTCCTGCGTGAGGGCCGCTTTGACGACGACCTCACGCTGCTCGAGGCTATTCGCGGCTGAGGATCCTGTTCACATGGCCCATCTTGCGGCCCGGGCGTGCCTCGGCCTTGCCGTAGAGGTGGATTGCCGCGCCCGTGGCGGCATAGCCGGGTACCTTGTCCACGTCGTCGCCGATGAGGTTTTCCATCTCCACATCCGCGTGGCGCGTCCCGTCGCCCAGTGGCCAGCCCGCGATGGCGCGGATGTGCTGCTCAAACTGGTCGATGGTGCAGCCGTTCTGTGTCCAGTGGCCTGAATTGTGCACCCGGGGCGCGATCTCGTTGACGATGAGCTGCCCGGGCGTAACGAAGAACTCCACGCCGAGCACGCCCACATAGTCGAGCGCGTTGAGGATCTGGCTCGCGGCAAGCACGGCGTCGGTCTTTAGCCGGGCAGGGACCTTGGCAGGGACAGTCGTTGTGCGCAGGATCCCGTCCTCGTGGACGTTTTCGCCCGGATCAAAGCAGGCGATCTGGCCGTCCTGCCCGCGCGCGGCGATGACCGAGATCTCGCAGCTGAAGGCCACGAGCCCCTCGAGGATCGCACCTGCCTCCGCGGCGGCCTCATAGGCGGCGGCAGGGTCGTCATCTGGGCCGAGCCTTTGCTGGCCCTTGCCGTCATATCCGTAGCGGCGCGTCTTCAGGATGCCGCCGCCAAAGATGGGCAGCACCTGCGCGAGCTCGCCCGCTGTGGGGATCTCTGCGTAGGGCGCGCAGGTCAGGCCCAGATCGGTGAGGAAGTCCTTCTCCACCAGCCGGTCCTGCGAGGTGGCCAGCGCCCGGCGGTTGGGATGGATCGGCGCGCGCGCCTCGATGGCGTCGAGCGTCTGGGTGGGGATGTTCTCAAACTCGTAGGTGACGACATCGATCGCGTCGGCAAAGGCCGCGATGGCGGCCGTGTCGTCATAGGCCGCACAAGTATGGGCATGGGCCACTTGCGCGGCGGGCGCCTGCGGATCCGGGTCGTAGATGTGGCAGTGAAAGCCGAGCCGAGAGGCCGCCACAGAGAGCATCCGGCCAAGCTGGCCACCGCCCAGGATACCAATCGTCGCGCCGGGGGCGAGGCTCATTGCGGGGCCTCGGGGATGGCGGCTGACAGTGCTGCGCGCCATGCGTCCAGCCGCTGGGCCAGGGCCTCGTCCTTCACCGCGAGGATGCTCGCCGCCATCAGCCCGGCATTGACGGCACCAGCTTCCCCAATAGCCATGGTGGCGACGGGAAAGCCGCGCGGCATCTGCACGATGGAATAGAGGCTGTCGACGCCGCTCAGCGCCTTCGTCTGGATCGGCACCCCGATGACGGGAACCCGCGTCTTCGAGGCCATCATGCCTGGCAGATGGGCCGCGCCGCCCGCGCCCGCGATGATCACCTTGAGCCCGCGTGAAGCGGCCGTCTTGCCATAGTCCCAGAGCCTATCGGGCGTGCGATGGGCCGAGACGATGCGCGTCTCGTAGGGCAGGGCGAGCTCATCGAGGATATCTGCCGCTTTTTGCATGGTGGGCCAGTCTGACTGGCTGCCCATGATGATCCCGATCTCGGCCATCTGCGTCCCCCATTGTGACGCCGCGCTTATAGCGGGCCATCCGCCGTCCGCAATGATCTCAGGCGATGATATCGGGGGTAATCTGATCCTCGAGCCGCGCGATACGGTCCTTGAGGCCCAGTTTCTGACGCTTCAGGCGCTTGAGCGTGAATTGGTCATGGGGGCGTGTCGCCTCGATCTCGCGGATCTCGTCATCAAGCGCGCGGTGATCGGCCACGAGCACTTTGTGCTCGGTGCGCAAAACATCTTCGCGGTTCATGAGTTCGGAGTTCACCGGGGCGGCCTCGTGTCCAATTGAACCGTTAAGATATCAGAAACCTGCCTGTCTTGGCAAAGCCTCTGACGCTTGTGATTTCCGAGAAATCCCCCATATTTTCCATAACGTGGCCGCTCATGAGGAGGGCCGCACCGGCGCGTCGCTTCAGAAAGGACATCTCGCCATGACAAAGCTGACCCTTGGGACGCATCCCTACCTGCTCGGCTTCGACCAGCTTGAGCGGCTGGTGGAACGGACGGCCAAAACGGGAAATGACGGCTACCCGCCCTACAATATCGAACAGACGAGCGAGCATTCCTACCGCATCACGCTGGCACTGGCGGGCTTTTCCGATGAAGATCTGCAGATCACCGTGGAAGACCGACAGCTGGTGATCCGCGGCCGCCAGGGGGACGATACGCAAGGGCGCGTGTTCCTCCACCGCGGGATCGCTGCGCGCCAGTTTCAGCGGGCCTTCGTGCTTGCTGACGGTGTCGATGTCGGTGAGGCGCAGATGGAGAACGGCTTGCTCCACATCGATCTGACCCGGGCTGAGCCTGAGAAGGTCGTCCAGACGATAACGATAAAGAAAGGCTGAAGCGATGGATCCGAAAATCGAATTCCCCGAAAGCGCGCAGGCCCTCGTCTACGTCAAAGAGGTGGATGTGGCCTCACTGCCCTCCGAAGTGCGCGCCGAAGCGGGCGACCGTGAGCACCTTTATGCCGTCCACAACGCGGAGGGCGAACAGCTCGCGCTCGTGGCCGATCGCAAGCTCGCCTTCGTTCTGGCACGCCAGAATGATCTGAGCCCGGTTACGGTGCACTAGCGAGGCCCTGACGCACACGACACGCCTTTGTCATGCCGGTGTGCTTGGCGGACGGCCATGAGAGCGGCTAGGCTGGTTCCAGGAGGTGCCAGCATGGCCAGATTTCTCATTCCCCTCGTATTGTCCGCCTCCGTCGCATCGGTTGCCGTCGCACAGGAAAGCCCGTCCGAGACGCCCGATAGCGCCACGCCCGAGATCTTCGCCGAACGCGATATGACCCCGAGCCGCGTGGCGCGCATCGCGCAGGCCCTCGACCCCGAGGCGGAGCTTGGTCTCAACGGCGTCCAGCTCACCATTGCGGACGTGCCTGTCCTCATCGTGATGGATCCGGTGGCTGACCGGATGCGGGCCATGGTGCCCATCCGCGACGCCTCCGAGATGTCGGCAGAAGAGCTCGCCCGCGTCATGCAGGCCAATTTCGACACCGCGCTCGATGCACGCTACGCCATCGCGCGCGGGCGGCTTTGGGCGGTCTTCATCCACCCCCTCTCTCCGCTCAAGCGCGATCAGCTCATCTCCGGGATCGGTCAGACGGTGAATATCGCGCTCACCTATGGCTCGGCCTATAGCGGTGGTGCGCTGAGCTTTGGGGGCGGCGACAGCGGCTCTCTTCTCCTCGAGGAGCTGCAAAAGCGCGGGCAGGAGCTCTAACCCAGAGCTCACCTGCGCAAATGAAAAGCCCCGAAACGCGTCCGGGGCTTTCTTCGTCAGGGTCCGTAGGCCACTGAGGGCAGCCATGTCGTGAGCCACGGCATCTCAAAGACGATGAAGAGCCCGAGAAGCTGCAACATCACGAAAGGGATGATGCCCCGGTAGATGTGGCTCAGGCTGATCGACGGCGGACACACGCCCTTCAAGTAAAAGAGCGCAAAGCCCACCGGCGGCGTCAGGAACGAGGTCTGCAGCGTCACCGCCACGAGGATCGCGAACCAGACCACCTGCGCGTCGTTCACGCTGCCATAGTCTGGCACCGCGAGCTCAAGCCCCTGCACCACCGGCAGCATGAGCGGCATGATGATGAGCGTGATCTCGATCCAGTCGAGGAGGAAGCCCAAGAGGAACACGATGAAGAGGATGAACGCCACCACGAGGTAGGGGTTCTCAAAGATCCCCTCCACCATGTGCTCCACCACCTCGTCGCCACCATAAAGGCGCAGCACGTAAGCAAAGAAGTTGGCCGCGAGGAAGATCCCGAGGATGTAGCCCGCCGTGTTGAGCGTGGAGCGGGACACCTCCCGCAGCACCTTGAACGAGAAGCGACCGTAGGCGATCGCCAAAAGCGTGGCCCCGAGCGCGCCGAGGCCTGACGCCTCCGTCGGTGTGGCGAGACCCGCAAAGATCGATCCCAGCACCAGCAGGATGAGGAAGAGCGGCGGCACCACGGACAAGAGCACCTCTTGCACCTCTGCCCAGCCCACGCGCTTCGCGTCAGGGGGGACAGGCATCGCCGAAGGCCGCACAAAGCCGTAGATGACGATGAAAACGATATAGAGCGCGCCGAGGATCAGCCCGGGAAAGAGCGCCCCCATGAAGAGATCACCGAGCGAGATCGCCAGCTGGTCGGACATGATCACGAGCATGATCGAGGGCGGGATTAGGATCCCAAGCGTGCCCGAGGCCGCGATGGTGCCCGTGGCGATAGGTTTTGAGTAGTCCTGCCGCATCATCGCTGGCAGCGCCATCACGCCCAGAAGCGTGACCGAGGCCCCAATCACACCCGTGGAGGCCGCGAGGATGATGCCGATCAAAAGCACGGTGAGGGACAGTCCCCCTTTGAGGCCGCCAAAGAGCTTTTGCATCGATTGCATCATGCGCTGCGCCACGCCCGACTGGTCGAGCATCAGACCCATGAAGATAAACATCGGCAGCGCCACGAGCACGGGGCTCTGGACGATATTGCCGAAGATGCGCGAGGGCAGGGTGCCCATCTTGCGCCAGTCTATCCCGATCCTGTCGAACTCGATCACGTCTCGGAAGGCCGAGCGGAACGGGTCGAGGAAAAAGAGCGCGAAGAGATAAAAGATCAGCGCCACACCCACGAGTGCCATAGCCACCGGCACCCCGCGAAAGAGCATCACGATAAAGGTGCCAAAGATCAGCGCGACGAGCAGTTCGTTCAGCGTCAGGAACTGGCCGATGATTTCGAGAAGAAACATTACCGCTCTCTCCGGGCAAAGAGCACTGCGCCGAGTGCTGCGGTGAGAAGAAGGGCGATGAGGACGGTGTAGCTCGTCTCGTAGGGGCCGTACTCGATGCTCCCCATCAGGATGCCATCACGCTGAATGGAGCGCGTGTTCATCTCGGGGTTGGTGAGACGCGTGAGCCACCAGAGCGCGTAAAAGACCACGAGGTTCAGGCCGATCGCGATCGAGGGGGCGAGCCAGAAAAACCGGGACCAGCCGTCGGTGTCCCCGTGCTGCTCGAGGAGCCGCAGCACCCGTGCCACGGCAGCCCAGCCGATCACGATGAAGGCCACATTCATCAGCACCTTGAGGATCCAGAGGTTGTGAAGGCCGTTGGGGCTCGATGAGCCCTCGAACGCCACGACCGATGTGATCGCGTAGTGAATGGTCACGTCCCATGTGACGAGCGCAAAGGGCAGAAAGAGCCAGCCCAGCGCGAAAAGGTCGACCCGGCGCTGCTTCGGCGGCTCGTAGTTGTCGTAGAAGATGTCGACGCGCACGTGGCTGTTGGTGGTCACCGCGTAGGCCACGCCCATCAGGCAGGCCACACCGTAGAGCCACCATTGCAGGTCATCGAGCCATGCCTGGTTGCCCGGACCGATGTCGAGACGGCCGAAATTGCGCAGAAAAACCTGGATGACGATGGCCATCATCAGGATCGGGAAGAGCCACGCGAGCACGTTGCCAAGCCCGATAATGGCCCGGTCGCCCGTGTTGTGGGTGTCGCGATCTACCTCACCCGGGTCCGATAGCTGAACGATCTCGTCCGGCGTGGTTGACATGGTCTCCCTCCCCTCGGCTCAACGTTCCGCGCAACTGATCCTCTGATCAACCAACAGGGGGAGCGTCCGTTCGCGGGCGCTCCCTGCCTATCTGCACTGCCCGTCACCGGGCACGCAGGTGGGTTCAAAACCCGCCCCCGCGACGCCGTGCAGGGCGGGTTTTCAACCCACCGCCACAGCGCGGAACGTTGAGCCGAGGGGAGGGAGACCATGTCAACCACGCCGGACGAGAT
>JBCBME010000040.1:0-11865 GCA_039822945.1 Pseudomonadota bacterium | reverse complement strand
CGCCGCGGCCTATGCCTCGCTCCTGAATGGCGGTCGCAAGGTGGCACCGACGCTTCTGAAGCAAAACCGCGCCCAACTGGGCGAGCAGGTGGTGCGCGCCGATGTTTCTGCTGCGTCCCGCACGATGCTGCGCCGCGTGGTGACCGAGGGCACCGCGAGCTTTGCCGAGGTCCCGGGCTACGCCGTGGGCGGCAAGACCGGCACGGCGGACAAGCCCCGCGCCACTCATTGGTGCATTGCTGCGCCGATACGCGGGCATCAACGCAATCTTTGCCGGTCTCATCGCGGTGGCCATTGCCATGAGTGTCAGCGTCAGCAGCGTCGAGCGCGCCCTGCGGGATGGGTCCGCCCGGGCGGCGGAGAAGTTCGATCTCGTCGTCGGGGCGCCGGGGAGCGAGCTGGCGCTTCTTTTCTCAAGCGTGTTTGCGCAGCCCGCCAATATACCCTTGCTCGACGGCGATGCCTTCAACGCAGTTGCGGACAGCGCGGGCGTGACCCTTGCCGCGCCTTTGGGCTTTGGGGACAGCCATGAGGGCGTACCCATTATCGGCACGACGCAAGCCTTCGTTAACCATCTTGGCGGCGGTGAGGTTTCGGAGGGGCGAGGCTTTGAGACACCTTTCGATGTGATCGCGGGGGCGCTCCATCCAATCACCATCGGTGAGAGCTTTGAACCCGCCCACGGTTTCGGCGCGGCTGTGGTGGAGGGCCTCCACGGGGATGTCCTGACCGTCGTAGGCCGCATGCCTGCCACAGGCTCTCCTTGGGATCATGTGCTGGTGACACCCATTGAGGGCGTCTGGATGACCCACGGTCTGGCCTCCGGCCATGCTCCCGGCAATGAGCGCCTTGGCCCGCCCTATGATGCCCGGTTCTTCCCCGGCACGCCTGCCGTTGTGGTGGTGCCCGAAAGCCTCTCGAGCGCGTACCGGCTGCGCAACACGTTCAACAGCGATCCGGCGCTCATGGCGATCTTTCCCGGCACGGAGCTGATCGAGCTCTACAGCGTCTTGGGTGATGTCCGGCAGGTCATGGCCGCCCTTGCGCGCCTCACGCAGGGGATCATCGCGGTGGGCGTGCTCACGGCGCTTTTCATACTGTTGCGCCTCTTCGCGCAACAGCTCAATCTGTTGGCTGTGCTGGGCGCGCCGGACCGGTTCCGCCTCGCAGTGATCTGGGGCTATGCTGGCGCGCTGCTGACGGTGGGCACTGTGGCGGGGCTCGGCCTGGGTGGGGTCTCTGCCCTCGTGATCGGGCGAGCGCTGACGGCGGAGACCAACATCGCCATTGCCGCGCGCATGGGCTGGGGCGAGGTCGCGAATGCTGCAGCTTTTCTCACCCTCTCACTCGTGGTGGCGCTCGCCACATCCGCCCTAGGGCTCAGGCGCCTTCGCGGCTCGCGCTGAGGCAGGCTCTGGCTTTTTGAGGCGATGCGCAGTACGAGCGGGGTCTTCCAAAGCACGCCAACGCCCATGACCGCCACTATGCAACAAGTCGCCCGCCTCTCTGTCGCGCCGATGATGGCGTGGACGGATCGACATTGCCGGTTCTTTCACCGGCAGATGTCGCGCGAGACGCGGCTTTTCACGGAGATGGTGACATCGGCCGCCTTGGTCCGCGGCGGCGCGCTCAGGCTTTTTGCTTTTGATGCGGCCGAGCACCCAGTGGCGCTCCAGCTCGGGGGCTCTGATCCTGCAGAGCTCGCGCAGGCCGCGCGCCTCGCTGCGGCTGAGGGCTATGATGAGGTCAACCTCAACGTCGGCTGCCCGTCAGACCGCGTGCAGTCCGGGACCTTTGGCGCCGTTCTGATGAAAACGCCCGAGCTCGTCGCAGAGTGCGTGGCGGCCATGCGCGGAGCGGTCTCGATCCCGGTGACAGTGAAATGCCGGATCGGGGTCGATGATCAGGAGCCGCGCGAAGTGCTGCCCGCCTTTCTTGAGGCCATGGCTGCCGCGGGAACCGGCCAAGTGACGATCCACGCGCGAAAAGCATGGCTCAAGGGGCTCAGCCCCAAGGAAAACAGGGATATTCCACCGCTCGACTACACGCTCGCGCGCGAGATGGTGGAGGCATTTCCGACGCTGTCCATCGCGCTCAACGGCGGCATCGACACTCTTGAAGACGTCGAGGCCCAGCTTGCCCATGGCTTTGCAGGCGTCATGGTGGGGCGGGCGGCCTATCACCGGCCAGCTGATATCCTGCTCGACGCCGACCAGCGCATCTTTAGCGCCTCGCATACCCCTCGCAGCCGGGCGGACGTGCTCGACGCGATGGAGCCCTACATCGCGGCCCATCTCGAGGCAGGCGGGTCTCTGCATCAGATCACACGCCACATGCTGGGGCTCTACACCGGTTTGCCGGGCGCGCGGGCATGGCGGCGGATCCTCTCTGAGGGGGCCACGCAGCCGGGCGCGGGGCTTGCGCTTTTGCGAGAGGCACGGGCGGCGGTTGAGACCGTGCAGGCCGAGGTCGCGGCCTAGGAGCTCTAGACATTCTCCGCCCTGCCGTGACAGAGGCGCGGGACGACGCTCAGAGGACGCTCCATGGATCCAGCCACGCTCATTCCCATCGCGCTCGCGCTCCTCTTGATTGGCGCTTTTGCGGGTGTCCTTGCGGGCCTTCTTGGCGTGGGCGGGGGCATCGTGCTGGTGCCCGCCTTTCTCTACGCGTTTCGGGCGCTCGGCTTTGATGGGCCTGATGTGATGCAGCTCTGCGTGGCGACATCGCTTGCCACCGTGGTGGTGACATCGCTGCGCTCTGTGGCGTCCCACAACAAGAAGGGCGCGGTGGATTGGGAGATCCTGCGCGCCTGGGCACCCGCGCTCGCCGTTGGCGCAGCGATCGGTGTCTTTGTGGCGGCCGGGCTCGGCTCGGATGCGCTCCAGCTCATCTTCGGGGGGCTCGCGGCCATTGTCGGGCTCTACATGGCCGTGGGGCAAAGCAGCTGGCGGTTGGGGCCGGCGCTGCCGATGGGGTGGGGCGGCCGGGCGACAGCTTCGGTGATGGGTCTTCTTTCCGTGCTCATGGGCATCGGGGGCGGCTCCTTCGGCGTGCCAACGATGTCGCTCTTCGGAGTGCCGATCCACCGCGCGGTGGCGACAGCCGTAGGGTTTGGCGTGGCGATTGCGGCGCCTGCGGTGGTGGGTTTTCTCTTTGTAGCTTTGAGCGCGCCTGTGCCGCCTGCCACGATCGGCGCGATCAACTTGATCGGCTTCGCGATCATCGTGCCCATGACGGTGATGACGGCACCGCTCGGCGCGCGGCTGGCCCATGCGCTCCCGGCCACGCAGCTCAAGCGCGTGTTCGGCGTCTTTCTCCTTCTGGTGGCGGCCAATATGGCCTGGGAAGTGATCGGAGCATGATCGATCCGGCCACGGGCTGGGGGTGGCTCCCCGAGGCAGGCCTCGATGAGTGGCTCACCTCTGTTAATCCTGTGGCGCGCAGAATCGCGTCTGATCCGGAGGCGCGCGCGGCTTGGTTGCGCCATGGAGAGACGTGGTTTGCAGGCGTTAACGTGCTGCCCAATGATGCCTCGGGCGCGGTCGCGAACGGACCACCCCTGCCTCCGGCTGTCATGGCGGCGGCCGAGGCCGTGCTAGGGCAACCACCGGCCTGGGATGCCGGGCAGCTTTCCGTCGTTTATCCGGGCTATCCGCGCCGCGATGCGGAGGAGAGCGAGGGGAACCACCGGTTTCGCAAGCTCCGGGACGCGGCCCACGTCGACGGCCTTTTGCCCGTGGGCACGGAGCGACGGCGCAAGATGCAGGAGCCGCACGCTTTTGTGCTCGGCATTCCGCTCAATACGACGGGGCCGGGCGCGAGCCCGATGGTCGTCTGGGAAGGGAGCCACGAGGTGATGCGCGCCGCCTTTCGCGCCGCGCTCGCAGGTGTACCCGAAGAGGCATGGGGCGACGTGGATCTGACAGAAGTCTACCAAGCGGCGCGGCGGCGGTGCTTTGAACGCTGTCGTCGCGTTCCGGTTCATGCACAGCCGGGTGAGGCCTACCTGATCCACCGTCTCGCGCTCCACGGCGTTGCCCCGTGGGAGGAGGGGGCCGAGGCACCGGAGGCTGGTCGCATGATCGTTTATTTCCGCCCGGCCTTTTCAGGCAAGCTCAACTGGCTCGACGCGCCCTAGCTGGCCCGCCGCCCACGCGCGCCGCCACGGCGTGTTTTGATCCGCGGCGCGCGGTCGGGCAGCGTGGCCATGATCCCGCGGCGCTCATCCTGTGACATGGTAGACCACGCGCCGATCTCCTCGAGCGAACGCAGGCAGCCGATGCAGATACCCTCCACCGGATGGATCGAGCAGAGCTTCACACAGGGGCTATCCACCTCTGCACGCGTCCATATCTCGTCGCTCATGCGGCTCCATCCCCCAGATGTCGTATTCGATCCAACGCGCCTTGCAAGATATATGCGGCGGCGACCTGGTCAATGATCTCTGCGCGACGTTTGCGTGTCGTATCCGCCTCAAGAAGTGCGCGCTCGGCTGCAACAGTGCTGAGCCGCTCGTCCCAGAAGGTGATCGGTAGCTCGGTCAGGCGCTCGAGATTGCGGGCAAAGGCGCGGGTGGCCTGGCACCTTGGGCCCTCCGTCCCGTCCATGTTGCGGGGCAGGCCCAGCACGATGCCCGCGGCCTCGCGGTCCTTCAGCAGGGCCAGGAGAGCTGCAGCATCCTGCGTGAACTTCTTGCGCCGGATCGTGGCCTGAGGGGTGGCCACGGTGAGAAGCCTGTCCGAGAGAGCGACGCCGATCGTGTGTGTGCCGAGATCAAGGCCCGCGAGCGCGCCCATGGGAGGGACCGTGCCCCGAAACACGGCGATGTCTTCAAGGATCATTCGAGGCCCGCTTCTACCGCCGTTTGTGCAAAGAGCCGCAGCGCGTCGGCGCGCTCGGCAAAGACACCGCGCGCTTCATCGAGGATCGCTTGCGCGCGGTCGCGGTCCCCGAGCACGACTTGCGCCGTAATCAGCCGTGCCCATTCCTCGGGCGTGCCGCCCTGCGTGGCGAGGCGGTTCGCAAGGCCCTGCACCATGCCCATGATCATTTCGGCGCGCTCCTCCTCGGTGAGCTCCATCGCCGCTTCCAGATCATCTGCCGAGGGGCCCCGGCCCTCGGGGAGGACGTAGCGGATACCGGCGCGCTGCGCGGTGAGCGGGATTTGGGCCCGGATCGGCTCCACCCACGGGTCACCCGGCGCGCTTTCCTCAAGAAGCGGCTGCCAGATCGCAAAGGCCTGATCAAAGCGCCCGCTTTGGTCGTGCATGAGGCCCAGATAGTAGCGCGTTGGCCCGTCGCGGGGGGCGCGCTGCGCGGCCTCAAGCAACACGGCTTCGGCTTCGGGGGAAATATAACCTCCGGTCGCCACCACCATCAGCTCCGCGAGATCGCGAAAATCAGCCCCTGACGAGCTTTCGCCTTTGACGCGGATGATCTGCTCCTGGGCGCTGATAGCAGCGCGGAAATTGCCCAAAAGCGCCTCATTGCGGGCAAGGAGCGCAAGCCCGCGCAGATCGTCGGGCCGCTCCAAGACGGCCGCACGCAGATCGGCCACGAGGGCAAGGTGTCGTTCGCTTGCCTCTGGTTGCGCCTGGACGGTGGCCTGAAAGGCGCGCTCGGCCTCCACTTGGCGTGGCCGTGCTTGTGCGCGTGCGTCGATGGTCTCAAGGCGCTTGACAAGCGGCATGTCGCCGTAGCCGGGCGCACCGAGCAATGCATAAAGCCCCACGCCAAGCGCGCCCGTCACAAGCCCGGCCAGAACAAGCCCCGCGCGTCCGCCCTCGCGTGTGGCTTCTGGCTGGGCGGCAACATCTGCGGCAAGCAAGCGACGCGCGATCTCGGTCCGCAGCGCCTCGGCATCCGCTTCACTCAGCGTGCCGCGCTCAACATCGCGGTCCACCTCGCGCAGCTGGGCCTTGTAGATCTCCACATCGCCCGCCTCGGCCCGCTCATCGGCGCGCGCGCTCAGGCCCGTCCGCGCAATAACAAAGACCACGCAGGCTGTGATGGCGATGACGATGGCCCAGAATGCGATCACCTTGGCTCCTTTGGCTGAGGTGACTTGGACATAAGTCAGCCAACGCCGGATCGAAAGAGCCGTGCGGGCCTTCAAGCTGGCGCTCATGTCGCATCCACGCGCCAGCCTGACGCTCCTAGTCATGGAGCTTGGCAGAGACCCGCTAAGACGACCAAAGCGGTCATGAGGGAGATAGGATGAAACGCTATTCCGCCTTTGCCGTGGCGCGCGAGGCCCTCCGCTTTCACAGCGGGTGGGAACGCGCCTGGCGGAGCCCCGAGCCCAAGCCAGCCTACGATGTGATTATCGTGGGGGCTGGCGGGCATGGCCTCGCAACGGCCTACTATCTCGGCAAGAACCACGGCATCACCAATGTCGCGGTGATCGAAAAGGGATGGCTCGGGGGCGGCAATACGGGCCGCAACACCACCATCATCCGCTCAAACTACCTGCAGGACCCGTCGGCGGCGATCTACGAGAAGGCGCGGAGCCTCTACGAGGATCTGAGCCAGGATCTCAACTACAACATCATGTTCTCGCCCCGGGGCGTCATGATGCTTGCCCAAACGGAGCATGAGATCCGCGGATACCAGCGCACGGCGCACGCCAACGCGCTCCAGGGTGTGGAGACCGAATTCATCGGGCCCAAGCGCGTCAAGGAGCTGTGCCCCATCATCTCGCTCGACGGGCCGCGCTACCCCGTGCTGGGCGCACTCTGGCAGCCGCGGGGCGGAACCGCGCGCCACGACGCCGTGGCCTGGGGATATGCGCGGGCTTGCTCCGACATGGGCATGGATATCATCCAGAAATGCGAAGTAACCGGCGTGATGTCGGAAAATGGAAAGGTTTCGGGGGTCGAGACGACCAAAGGCACCATCAAATGTTCAAAATTGGGCATCGTGGTCGCGGGCCATTCGGGCGTTTTGGCCGATATGGCGGGCTTCCGGCTGCCAATTGAGAGCGTGGCGCTGCAGGCGCTGGTCTCCGAGCCCATCAAGCCCTGCATGGATGTGGTCGTGATGGCCAACACCGTCCACGGCTACATGAGCCAGTCCGACAAAGGCGAGATGGTCATCGGCGGCGGTGCTGACGGGTTTAACAACTACACACAGCGCGGCTCTTTCCACCATGTGGAGGAAACGGTGCGCGCCCTCATCGAGACGTTCCCGATGATCTCGCGCCTCAAGATGCTGCGCTGGTGGGGCGGGATCGTGGACATGACGGGAGACCGCTCCCCCATCCTGTCGAAAACGCCGCTCGAAAACTGCTTCATCAATTGCGGCTGGGGCACGGGCGGCTTCAAGGCGATCCCAGGCTCGGGTTTCGGCATGGCAGAGCTGATGGCAACCGGGCATTCACCGCTCACCGCCGAGTTCGGTCTCGACCGGTTCCGCGAGGGTCGCTTCATTGATGAAAGCGTTGCAGCGGGAGTGGCCCACTGATGTTGACTGGACCCGCACTCCGCCTACCTCCCTTGGAAATAAGGGAACGTACGTCATGCTTTCACGAGTCAAAAGGGCCGGCCCGGCCGTTGCCGCTCTCGGTGCCGGGGCTTTCATGGGTGCTATCGCCATTGTTCTGGGCGGCGTGCTGTATTCCGGCGAGGGTTTCGGGAGCGAGCGTCAGCCGCCCGAGCAGATCTACTTCAACTTCTAACGCGCGCGCACCCCGCGATGGGGGTGCGCCATGCTGATCCTTCTCTGCCCGAACTGCGGTGAGACCAAGGACGAGACCGAGCTGGCGCCCGGAGGCGAGGCGCATCTCACCCGCTATGGCCCCGGCTCGGACGATGCGGACTTTGAGGGCTACCTCTTCAACCGGGAAAACCCCAAAGGCGTTCATTTCGAGCGCTGGCGCTGTTCCGCCGGCTGCGGCAAGTGGTTCCACGCCGCCCGCTGCACCGCCACGAACGAAGTCTTCGGCACCTACTCGGCTCAAGTTACAGAGCCGCCGCAAGAGATCCGCGACACCATCACCAGGAAACGCCCCGGCTGGTCGTGGCGCGAGATGAAAGGCTGACATGTCCTTCATCTTTCCAAAAATACTCGCCCCGCAGGGCCCCAAGGCTGCCACCGTTGAGGAGCGTTCATCATGAGCACGCGTCTGGCCAAAGGGGGGCGGCTGATCGACCGCACAAAGCCCGTCTCATTCTCCTTCAATGGCATGCGTCTCAAGGGCTTTGAAGGCGACACACTGGCCTCGGCGCTCCTCGCCAACGATCAGATGCTGATGGGGCGCAGCTTCAAGTATCACCGGCCCCGCAGCGTTGTGACCTCTGACGCCTCCGAGCCGAACGCGCTCTTCAACCTCGGCCGTGAGGGGGGCTTTGAGCCCAATGCCCGCGGCACCATGACTGAGCTCTTCGACGGGCTCGAGGCCGCAAGCCAGAACCATTTCCCGTCGCTCGAATTCGACGTGGGCGCCGTCAATGCAAAGCTCTCGCGCTTTTTGCCTGCGGGCTTTTACTACAAGATGTTCATCCACCCGCGCCCGTTCTGGAAGCACATCTACGAGCCGTTCATTCGGCAATCCGCGGGCCTCGGCAAGGCGCCCAAGGCGCGCGATGAGAGCAGCTATGAGCACACATACGCCTTCTGCGACCTCCTGATCGTCGGGGGCGGCATTGCCGGGCTGCAGGCGGCACTCACCGCCGGTCGCGCGGGTCGCGACGTGATGCTCTTTGAACAGACCGCCGATTGGGGCGGGCGCGCCGTCGTGGACGGTGCCGTGATCGACGGCAAACCCGCTGAGGAGTGGGTCGCCGCAGCCCTGGCTGAACTCGACGGATTGGTCAACGTCACGCGCCGCGAGCGCACCATGGGCGCCGGCATATACGATCATGGCTACGCTATCGGCTATGAGCGGCTGTCTGACCATGCGCCGAATGAGGACGGGCCGCGCCACCGGCTTTGGCGCATTCGTGCGGGCCACATCATTGCAGCCACGGGTGCCATCGAGCGTCCGCTCAGCTTTGCGGGCAATGACATCCCCGGCGTTGTGCTGGCCTCGGCCGCGCGGGACTATCTGGCCAATTGGGGTGTCTCTCTCGGCGACCGGACTGTCATCGTCACCAACAATGACGATGCCTACCGCACCGCCATTGCGCTAAAGGCAGCGGGTCTTGAAGTGCCCGCCGTGATTGATGCGCGCACCGATGGGGGCGGCCCGCTGGCTCAAGAGGTACAAAAGCTTGGCGTGCGTGTCGTAACGGGCCGGGGCATCGCCTCAGTGAAGGGCGGAAAGCGCGTCACCGGTGTTGGAATTTGTGCGCAAGCGGGCGAAGGGGCGGTCCTCGAAGAGATCGAATGCGACGTAGTGGCGATGTCGGGCGGGTGGTCACCTGTCGTCCATCTGTGGAGCCATTGCGGCGGAAAACTCACTTGGGACGTGGATCAGGCCATGTTCAAACCGGATCCTGCACGCGGCCCGGTTGGCGCGGATGGAGAGGCGTTTGTCACAACGGCAGGTGCAGCCTCCGGCCCGCTTCTGACGGGCGATGTGCTCGCTGACGCGACACGCGCTGCAGGCGGGGCCGGGGCGCCGAGCGCCGACGAGCCGCCCATGGCCGCGATCGAGCCCGTCTGGATGATGCCGCAGGGCGCAAGCTACAAGCTTCGCTCGAAGGCCTGGCTCGATTTCCAGAACGACGTAAAGGTCTCGGACGTGCAACTCGCCGCGCAAGAGGGCTTTGAGAGCGTCGAGCACGCCAAGCGTTACACCACGCTGGGGATGGCCACGGATCAAGGGAAGCTCAGCAATATCAACGGGCTGGCGGTTCTTGCAAACGAGCTCGGCACCGATATCCCGAGCGTGGGCACCACCACCTTTCGCCCGCCCTACACGCCAATTTCCATGGGTGCGATTGCGGGTGAGGCGCGGGGCGAAATCTTTCAGCCGCTCCGCAAGACACCGATGCACGACTGGCACGCAGAAAACGGCGCGCATTGGGAACCGGTAGGCCATTGGCGCAGGCCCTACGCGTTTCTGCGCAGCGGAGAGAGCGTTGAGGACGCCGTCAGTCGGGAAGTGAAAAACACGCGCGCCGCGCTCGGCCTGCTTGACGCCTCCACCCTCGGCAAGATCATCGTCACTGGGCCCGATGCGGGCAAGTTCCTCGACCTGATGTACACCAACATGATGTCGACGCTGAAAATCGGCCGCTGCCGCTACGGGCTGATGTGCTCTGAAAACGGTTTTCTCTCCGATGACGGCGTGGTGGCACGGATCGATGAGGAGACCTGGCTCTGCCACACCACCACCGGCGGTGCAGACCGGATCCATGCCCACATGGAGGAGTGGCTGCAGACGGAATGGTGGGATCTGAAGGTCTACACTGTCAACGTCACCGAGCAGTTTGCGCAGGTGGCCGTGGTGGGCCCGAATGCGCGCAAGGTCCTCGAAAAGCTGGGCGGGATGGATGTCAGCGCCGAGGCGCTGCCCTTTATGGCCTGGGCTGACGGCACCATTGGCGGGTTCGATATACGCGCCTATCGCATCTCATTTTCCGGCGAGCTCAGCTACGAAATCGCCGTCCCGGCCTCTCAGGGCCGCGCGTTTTGGGACGCACTTCTCGAGGCGGGCGAAGAGTTCGGCGTGATGCCCTACGGCACGGAGGCGCTTCATATCATGCGGGCCGAGAAGGGCTTCATCATGATCGGAGATGAGACGGACGGGACAGTGATTCCGCAGGATCTCGGCCTCCACTGGGCGATCTCGAAGAAGAAGGAAGACTTCCTCGGCAAGCGCGCGCAGGAGCGGGTCCACATGAGGAGCGAGGATCGCTGGAAGCTCGTGGGCCTTGAGACGCTCTACGGATCCGTCATCCCCGATGGGGCTTACGCAATCGGTTCAGGCGTTAACGCAAACGGGCAAAAGAATGTCCAGGGGCGCGTGACCTCCACCTACCATTCCCCGACACTTGGTAAGGGCATCGCCATGGGCCTTATCCACAAGGGCCCGGACCGTATGGGAGAGGTCGTCAGCTTCCCAAAGATCGGCGGCGGAGAGGTGAAGGCGCGGATCGTGAGCCCGGTCTTCTATGACCCCGACGGGGAGAAGCAGAATGTCTGAGCGTCTGATGGACGGGATCGTGGAGCTGAGCGAGAGGCCCCTGCGCGGGATGATCACGCTGCGCGGGGATCTGTCGCGCGCGGGCCTGCGCAAGGCGGTGGAAACGGGCGTGCCCATGCCCGAGCGTGGGCGGATCACCCAGAGCGGCGCCCGGGCGGCGGCGTGGATGTCCCTCGATGAGCTTCTCCTGATGTCGCCCCATGACCAAGTGTCGTCGGATGTCCGCGTCCTGCGGGCCGCGCTGCAAGACAGTCACCACCTCGTGCAGGATGTATCTGATGCGCGCGCGGTCTTCCGTCTCGAGGGCCCGGATGGGCGCGAGGTGCTCTCAAAGCTCTGCCCGGTGGATCTGCGGCCAGGCCTTTGGGCCTGGCCGTTTTCGCCGCACGCGGATCGCGCAGGTGCCTTGTGCGTTCTGGATGGAGAGCGAGACGCGGATTGAGCTCATCGCGTTCCGCTCAGTTGCGGATTACGTCTGGGGCGTGCTGAGCCATGCCAACAACTCCAACGCGCGTCTCAGTGCTGGCGGTTAGGCCGCGCCGGGCCGCTGGATCAGCACAGAACAGGGTGCGCGGCGCGCCACGCGGGCTGCGGTGGAGCCAAGGAAATAGTCCATAGCTGACGGGTGATGCGCGCCCACGATGATGAGGTCGGTGCTGATCTCCTCGGCGACTTCGCTGATGCGCACGCCGGGCTTTCCCGTGGTCACGAGGCACTCGATGTCCTCCGCGCCATCGGCGATGGACTTTGGCTTGGGGAATTCTTCCATGACGGCG
>JBCBME010000039.1:0-12450 GCA_039822945.1 Pseudomonadota bacterium | reverse complement strand
GGCCCTTCAGCACCTCAAAGCTCTCGCCCATCAGCTCGCAAAAGGCAGGGTTTGCAGTGGTCAATGCGCCGCGCTCTGGATGATCTTCTGGCCCCAACAGAGGATGATTTCGAAACGCCTGGCGGCGACGATGATGAGGATGTGATCGAGCTCCCCGGCCAGTCCCGCTTTGTCACGCATGCCACGAACCGCATCCTGGAAGGGGGCATGACGACGGTGCTCGACCGGGACGGCGTGCCCAATCGACTGCTCCTGATCGGTCAGGACATCACGCGCGAGCATGAACGTCTCAGCGCCGCCGAGGCAGAGAAGCGGGCGTTGATTGCCCAGCAAAGCATCGTGGTGGAGGCTGTAAGCCGAGCCCTGGCCGCTCTCGCACGCGGGGATCTCTCCTGCCGGATCGAAGATGAGTTTCAAGGCGCGAATGCCGGCCTGCGCACCGATTTCAACGGCGCGGTGGAGACGCTTTCGGGAGCCATGCGCACCGTGTTGCAGAACGCGGACTCAATCCGGGCGGAAGCGAGTGAGATCACCAATGCGGCCGAGGAGCTCAGCAAGAGAACCGAGCGTCAGGCTGCAAGCCTCGAGGAAACCGCCGCAGCGCTGGACGAGCTGACGCGCAATCTCACACTTGCGGCAGGCGAAGCAGAACAGGCCGACGAGGTGGTGCGTCGCGCCCGCGACCAAGCCGAACGTTCTGGGGATGTTGTGGCCAAAGCCGTGAGCGCCATGGGCCAGATTGAGGCGAGCTCTGGCGAGATTTCCCGTATCATCGGCGTGATCGACGACATCGCGTTCCAGACCAACTTGCTGGCGCTCAACGCAGGAGTGGAGGCTGCTCGCGCCGGGGATGCAGGGCGTGGCTTTGCAGTCGTCGCCTCAGAAGTTCGCGCCCTCGCGCAACGTTCTGCGGATGCAGCGCGGGAGATTACGGCACTCATCTCCAAGAGTGGCGGCCATGTGAACCAAGGCGTAAGCCTTGTCGGGCAGGCTGGCGGCGCACTTCGGTCGATTGTTGAGACCGTGAACGACGTGTCCTCTCACGTCTCGCGCATTGCAAATTCGGCGACCGAACAGTCGCGCAGCATCGGGGAGATCAACGCCGCTGTCACCAATCTCGACCATGTCACCCAGAAGAACGCGGCCATGTTTGAGGAAACCACCGCTGCCAGCCACGCGCTCACTGCCGAGGCGGAGCACCTTCGGAAGGCCATGGCGCAGTTCAAAGTGTCAGATGAGGGCCGGGTCGAGCTGTTGAACACAGATTGGGGCGACGACGCACCCGCAGCCGACGACGCGGAACAGAGCTCCAAGCTTCCCATCGCAGTGGGGCAGGACTTTGTAGACGCGGCCTTCGACGAGGGTCCTGACGATTTCAAAACAGAGACACGGCGTGATGCCCATCAAGTAGACAGCTCGGACCCATGGGAAGAGTTTTGACATGTTGCAGTTGACCCCCGGTGCGGCATCCGTCTCCCGGAGGAGCGAGCACATCAGCCAGGGAGAGGTGCGCGTGACGGGCGACCGGGCCCAGTGTTTCGGGACATTGCTGGGCTCGTGTGTCGCGACTGTGCTCTGGGATGACGAGGCCCATATCGGCGGTCTAAACCACATCCTTCTGCCATCTTCGACGGCCCAAGATCCCTCTAACCGTGGGCATGAAATCAATCTCATGGAGCTCTTGATCAACGGTGTGTTGGCGCAAGGCGCCGACAGGAAACAGTTGCAGGCCAAGGTCTTTGGCGGGGCCCGTATGATTGACGGCCTCGGGACCACGGGCGCTGCAAATGCCGCCTTTGTTGAGCGATTCCTCGCAGATGAAGGGATCCCCATCGCTGCCGGCTCGCTTGGCGGGCGCTTTGCCCGGAGGCTGCGGGTTTGGCCGACCGAAGGACGCGTGCAGCAACTCAAGGTTCGCCCCACAGACGACGTGCAAGTCGCCCTCGACGACGAGAGCCTGCGCCGCCGTGCTCTACGGTACTCAGGGGTGGAAATCCTATAGCGCCGCGCCCGTGTATGCGGCGGAGCTAAGCTTTAACTCTGTAGATCGTATGTGCCACTTGCTCCAAGCGTGGGGCGGTGTCTTCTGCGATGCGCTCCGAGTGGCCGACGATAAGCCAGCCGCGGTCCGTCAGCCGATCTTCAAATCGCGGCCAAAGGCTCTTTTGCCCCGCTTCGTCAAAATAGATGACAACGTTTCGGCAAAAGATGACGTCAAAGCGGCCTGGCATTGGCCACGGTCCATGCAAGTTGAGGTCGCGAAAGAGAACGAGCTGGCGCAATGCGTCCGCAGCGCGGAACGTGTTGGAGAAGCTGTCGAAGAGAAAATACTGCGACCTCATCCGTTCGGGCACATCCCCCATCATGGAGCTGTGATAGGTGCCGAGCTCGGAAAAGCGGACAACGGATGGATCGATGTCGGTCCCAAGGATGCGAATATCCAGAGAGCTGGCATCCGGCGCCAAATCGAGAATCGTAAGCGCGATTGAATAGGCCTCTTGCCCATTTGCGCATCCAGCAGACCAGATCCGAAGGCGCGCGCCAGCGGCCGCGCGCTCAAGCAGGTCCGGCAAGATTTGCGCGCGCAAGGCCTCAAAGTGGTGAGGTTCCCGAAAAAAGCTCGACACGTTTGTGGTGAGGGCCGCCACCATCCGTCGGCGCTCGGTGCCGTCGGGGTCAGTGATGAGGCGCAGGTATTCCTCAAAGCTGGAGATGCCGAGCCGTCCCATACGTCGACGCAAGCGGGCTGCGACCATCGCGCTTTTCTCGCGTGGCAGGCTCAAGCCCGCTTCGCGATGGGCGATTGCCGCGATCGCATCAAACGTGCTGTCCTCAATGGCGGACGCACTTTGATCACGCATGGTCGGAGCACGGGCCGTGGCTGCCCCAGTCCTCTCCATCAGGCCGCGTCAGACGCGCCTTCGGCCGCTCGCTCGATGCGGGGCGCGATGCGCTCCCCAGCCAGGACGCGGATCATACGCTCTTCATCCAGGATCAAGCTTTCGACGCATGATGTCTCGATACCACCCATAACGCTTGGGGGCTCTTGCAGCGCGCTGCGCGGAACGGTGAGGATGTCTGACACCGTATCGACGGTGATGCCAAACGTCCGCCCGCCTTCATCAAGGACGACGAAAACGCTGCGTGTTTCGTCTCGCGTCTCTTCAAGGCCGAGGCGCTTTGCCAGGTTCAGGATCGGCAAGACGGTGCCGCGTAGATTGATGACCCCGCGCACAAAGTCGGGCGTTTTCGGCAGCGGCGTCGGTGCCGACCAATTTCTTATTTCGCGCACGAGCATAATGTCGATGGCGAAGTCCTGACCGCCAACGGTAAAAGACAAAAGCTCGATCTGTTCGTGAGGCGCGACGTGATCTGCGGTTTGGGGAGCGGTTTCGGTCATCTTTTCCTCTCGCGGTCACGGGTGAAGGTTTAGGGGAATAGCGGACATATCGTGGGCGGCGCGTGGCTGGCCTGACAGGCTCGCATCAAAGGGATCAATGATGAGCGCGATGCGCCCGTCGCCCAAAATCGTCGCGCCAGCCACGGCGGTGTCTGCCGAAAAGCCCTCTTGCAGGCCTTTGATCACGACCTGGCGCTGCTCATGGATCTCGTCGATGACAAGGGCCGTTGGAGGCTGACCATCGGCCTCAATGATCAGGGCCACGCAGTCTTCCAGGCTTTCGCGACGGTCGTGATAGCCAAGCGCCTCCCCCAAATCGAAGAGCGCAATTGCCCCGCCGACATAGCGCAGCATGCGCGAGGACGGTGTGAGAGCAAGAACATCCGCGGAGCGCACAGTCATCGTCTCGTGGATGGTCGCGAGGGGAAGAACGAGGGTTTGTCCGCCCGCGCTGATGATCATTGCGTCCAGAACCGCGAGGGTAAGAGGAAGCGAGATCTCAAAGCGTGTGCCTCGCCCCGGCGTACTCTCGATGCTGATGCGCCCGCCAAGCCCGTGGATCGCGGCGCGCACAACATCCATCCCGACGCCGCGCCCCGACAGCGCCGTCACCCGGTCCGCCGTGGAAAAGCCCGGCAGGAAGAGCAAGTGGTCCACTTCGCTCGGGCTGAGCTCAGCGCCGCGCGCCACAAGCCCTTTTGCCTGAGCGCGCTCGAGCACTTTCTTGCGATTGATGCCGGCCCCGTCATCGATGACTTCAAGGATGACCTGCCCCGAGCGATGCGAGGCGCGTAGCGTGATCTGCCCCTCGGGCGGCTTGCCAGCTTCAACGCGCTCTTCGGGGGCCTCTATCGCGTGGTCGACGGCGTTTCGGATCATGTGCGTCAGCGGATCGGCGAGCCGCTCGATCACTGTTTTGTCGATTTCGGTATCTTGCCCCTCGGTGACCAGCAAAACCGTCTTTCCGCTCGCGCTCGCAGCTTCCCGGCAGAGGCGGGCCATGCGCTGGAAAAGCGGCTTAACGGGCTGCGCGCGGATCTGCATCACACTGTCTTGCAGGTCCCGTGTGAGGCGCATCAGCTCTTCGAGACCGAGCGCATGATCGGAGTTTGCCTGTGCCCCCAACTCCTCGGCAGAGCGCGACAGCATGGCCTGGTTGATAACCAACTCCCCGACGAGGTTTATGAGCCGGTCGATCCGGTCGAGCCCGACGCGGATCGTAGGAACAGGGGCCGCCAGCTGGGTGGCGGGACCGCTCGCGGTAGGCTCCTCGGATCCTGCTTGTGAACCGGTCGCTGTTTGCGGCGCATCTGAGGACGCCGCATCCCCTGCGGCCAAGTCGACCTCACCCTGCACATCGGTGCGATGAAGCGTTCCCGCGGGATCAAGCTCCTCCAGGGCCGCGGCAAGCGCAATGGCGGTCAGATCCGTCGTCAGCTCAATCTGCCATGTGAGCGCAAAGGTGTCGGGCGCATAGTCTTCGAGTGAGGGCAGGGCATCTGCCGCCACCTCTGTGCGGACCGTGCCGAGCGCGGCCAGAGCGGTGAGCACCTCCCGCGCGGCGCTCGCATCTGCGAGGTGAAAGAGGGCCGTTGTGCTGACCGAGTCCAGATCGTTGCGGCTCAGAAGTGCGGCATCGGCGAGGCGCTCTTCTTCGGAGAGCTCGATCCCCTTGGCGGCCAAGCCGATCAGCACCGAAAGCCGGTCAGCCGTCTTTTCCAGATGCGGGAGTTCGCGCAGGTCCGGCACCGTCCCGGCATCACGATAGGAGACGAGCTGTGTCTCTAGACCGTGGGCGAAATCGGTCAGGTCATTCAGGCCAAAGGCAGCCGCGCCGCCCTTGATCGAGTGCACCGCGCGAAAGACCGCGTGAAAGTTTTCCAGGTTGGTTTCGCCCTCCCGCAGTGCCTCAAGGCCGTCGGCCAGCACTTCGAGCAGCTCTTCACATTCCTGAAAAAAGCCCGTGCGGATCTCTGCCATAGGATCGGACGGCGCGCTCGTTGACGCGGCAGAGCGCGAAGTGCCCGTGCCACCTCCCGTGGCCGACCGCCGCGTCTCGCCCCCGTCCGTCATGGATCAACCCGCGATCATCCGCAGCGCGCGTACGAGCTTTTCGGGATCAAAGGGTTTCACGACCCAGCCAGTGGCCCCGGCGACACGCGCCTTGGCCTTGAGCTCCGGCGCGCTTTCGGTCGTGAGCACGAGGATCGGGGTTTTCTTGTGTTTGTCCTGCGCACGCACCCCGTCAATGAAGCCGAAGCCATCCATGTTGGGCATGTTGATATCGGTGATGATGGCGTCGGGCTCGATGCCATCGAGCACCTCGAGGCCGTGCACGCCATCTTCGGCGAGGTGGGCCTCCATGCCCGCCTCCTCCAGCGTCGCGCGGATCATGTTGCGCATCGTGCGGCTGTCATCGACGGCCAGGATGTTGATGCTCATGGAGTTCCTTTCTGCTGCTCGATAGGTTGTCCGAGAGGGGCGCGGCTTGCCCCGAAGAGCGCGACATCGGCCAGATAGGCCTCTGAGGGAGCGTCCACCTCAAAGCTGTTGCCGCGATCTGCCTGTGTTCTGGCGATGACGAGCAGACCCTCCAGCGCCGAGGGATCGAGGCGCTGAACCTGGCTCGCATCAAGAGAGATCTCGCAGGGGCCGTCGCGCAACGCGTCGATAAGCGGCATCAGCGCCACCCCGGTAGGATGCGCTGGCAGGCGATCGATCAGGATTTTGGTACCACGCGCCATGGCGCCCTCTCAGCCGTTAACTGAGAAGGACACTAGGGTGCTCAGGCTTAACATTATCTTACGGTGCGGCGGCTTTTTGGCCCAATCACACGCCTGAAACGCTGCGTCTTGTGCCTACTTTTCAAGAAGCGACGTGATGTGCGCGGCGCAGCCTGTCAGCGGCGCAAAGTCATCCTCGACCACCGTGACGCCGAAATTGCCCATAAAGCCCGCGAACCTTCCCTTGTCGCGGAACGCGGCCTCAAAACCGAAGCGGCTGTAGTAGGGCTTCATCGCCTTGGCCATGCCGCCCACCAGCGAAACCCCACCAAAGGGAAGAAAGATCAGCGACAGGTTGCCCGCCACCGTCCCAAAGAGGCGCACGAACATGCGCGCGGCGTCTTCGGCGAGGGGGTCTGAGCCATCCTCCAAAGCGGCCATGATGGCCTGGGAGCTCTTTTCGGCAGGGTTGCCCGCTTCCCGTGCGAGAAAGGCATAGGCCCGCTCGAGCCCGCGGCCGGAGAGGAGATCTTCAACCGCGGGAAATCCGTGGGCTGTCTCCACGAACTTGCAGAGCCTCAAGTCAGCTTCAGTGCGGATAGGCAGATTTGCGTGCCCGGCTTCAGCGGGGGGCACGTAACGGCCCGTATCAGTCTCGTAGACGACGGCAACGTTGAAACCGGTGCCGATGTTGATCACGAGGCGCGCGGCGTTCGGGCTCGCCTCAGGCGCGTCGATGATGGTGGTGAGGTTGGCCGGATCTATATGGCCGAGCGCATGGCCAGGTGCCTGCAGATCATTGAGAACCGCGACGGTTTCAGCTTGCGTGGCGCGGCGCAGCATCTCCTTGTCGATGGTCCAGTTGAGATTGGTGAGGGTCCCAACCCCGTCGCGCACGGGGCCCGCGATGGCCACACAGCACGCGGCGGTGTCCACATCATCCTCGGCGGCGATGTAGTCCTTCAGCACGCTTTCAAGGCCGGGATAGTCTTTGTTGGGGTACTTGCGGATCGTCTCGGGCAGGAGCGTGCGCCCCTCGGCCAGCGCCACGCGCGTGTTGGTGCCGCCGATATCAGCGACGATGTTCATGGTGTTGGGTGCGTAAGGCATGTCAGCTTTCTGTCAGCCAGGATTTCAGGTCGTAGTAGGAGGCTTTCGGCGTGCGCTCCATCGTCTCAAAGTCGACATGGACGATGCCAAAGCGTTTTTCGTAGCCGAAGGCCCACTCGTAATTGTCGAGGAGCGACCAGTAGAAGAACCCCGTCAGATTCACTCCGGCGTCGATGGCCGCCAGCGACGCATCGAGATGCGCATCGACAAAGCCCTGTCGTTCCGGGTCGTAGACCGCGCCGTTTTCCACCTCGTCGCCCCAAGCCATCCCGTTCTCAGTAACCATGATGGGCATGTCGCCGACATAGTTGTTCTTCAGGCGGGTCAGAAACCCTGTGAGGCCTTCCGGGTAGATCTCCCAATCCATCTGGGTGCGGGGCAGGTCCCCACGTGAGGCTTCGAGACTGGGCCATGCGGAGGTCTCGTCATGGGCCTGCAGCGTGCGGCTGTAGTAGTTCACGCCAAGCCAATCGATGGGCTGGCTGATTTCAGCCATGTCGTCTTCCCAGCCTTGGGGCATGTGCGGGCCGAGGCCATCGAGCACCTCTTCTGGGTAGCTGCCCTTGGTGATGGCTTCGATAAACCAGCGATTGTAGATCGCGTCCTGTCGTCCGGCGGCGGCGATGTCTTCGGGGGCGTCACTGGCTGGTGCGGAATGCTCGAAGTTGAGCACGATGCCCAAATTGTCGAGCCCCATGTCACGCAGGCGCGTCATGCCTGCACCGTGGGCCTTCATGACGTGGTGCATCGCGCGTGCCGCGGCGCGGATGTCGGAGATGCCGGGCGCATGGCGTCCGATGAAGTGGCCGAGCCAAGCCACACACCAGGGCTCATTGAGCGTGGCGATGCTCTTCATCCTGTCGCCAATGCGCGAGGCCACAACCCAGGTGTAATCGGCATACCATTTGGCAATGTCGGCATTGGCCCAACCGCCCCGATCACTGAGGGCTGCGGGAAGCTCCCAATGATAGAGCGTCAAATGCGGCTCAAGATCGCGCGCAAGGATCGCATCTGCTAGGCGGTCATAGAAATCGAGACCTTCCTCGTTCACGCGGCCCGTCCCCTCGGGCATCACGCGCGACCACGATGCTGAGAAGCGGTAGGCGTCAAACCCACCCTCCATGAGGATGTCGAGGTCGTCCTCGTAGCGGTGATAGTGATCGCAGGCATAGGCGCCGTCTTCCGCGCGCACGACGTTGCCGGGCACAGCGGCCCATGTATCCCAATGGCAGGCGCCAGCGCCTCCATGGGCATGGCCCTCGATCTGGTAAGCGGCCGTTGCCGCGCCAAAGCGAAAGCCGGATGGGAAATCCGCGCGGGAGCGAGTCTTCATAGAGGTGTCCTTGTCTAAACGGGCAACGCTCAGGGGCAGGGCCCGGTGGAGCGGCCAAGTACGAGCGGGGCTTCGAGAAGCCGTGTGGGCAATGGTGGGGCAGGGGCGCCGGGATCGTCCGCCGCTGCAATCTGATCGAGGAGCATCTGCGCCGAGAGTTTTCCGGCCTCGCGCACGGATGAGCGCGTCGCGGTGAAGAGCGGCACCTCGCCTCCGTTTCTGAGATAGCTCAGGTCATCGTCGTGAGTGATGATGGAGACATCGGCGCCCAGCACGAGACCGCGCTCTTCGACGGCCCGGCGGATGCCGAGTGCGACGATCATCGAAGAAGATACGAACGCCGTGGGCGCATCGTCTTTTGCCAGACACGCGCCGGCAACTTCGTAGCCGTAGTTTTCCGTCATCTCATGGCTGTGCATCAGGTCCGGATCTGCCGGGATGCCGCGCGCGGCAAGGGCGCGTTCAAAACCCGCCCGACGCCGCCGTGCGAAGTCCATCGACTCGATGCCGTTCAGGAGCGCGATTCGCCGATGCCCGAGATCGAGGAGGAGGTCCGTCGCCCGCTGGAATGCCGAGACGTTGTTGACGTCGAGCCAGGCATAGGGCCCGGTCTCCTCGCTCGAGCGGCCATGGACGACGAAGGGGATCCCGAGCTGCCGCAAAAGACCGATCCGCGGCTCCGCAGTCATCGGGCCATGGACGATCAAGCCATCAACGGTGCCCTTGGCCTTCAGCTCCCGGTAGACGCGGGCCTGATCGCCGTCTTCGACCATCGACAGCACCATATCATAGCCATTTTGCGCGTAGGTCTCACCGGCGCCGGAGATGAAGTCTCCGAACACGGGGTTCACCATTTCATGGCGCGTCGAGGTTGGTATGACATGCCCGACGGCCATGGAACGACCGGTCGCGAGGCCTTTGGCGCGGGTATTGGGGCGGTAGTTGTGCTGCTCTGCAGCATAGCTCACGCGCAGTCGCGTGGCCTCCGACACCTCCGGATAGCCATTCAAAGCACGACTCACAGTCGTTTGGGACAGGCCCAGATGCGCGGCGAGTTCCTTTAAATTCATGGGGCTGGTCGTCCAAAGCGCCTTCAAATTGTGAGCGAATTCGACGGGACGTTAACCGCATCCGCGCGCAGACGTCAAAACCTTGCGTGCATGCAGGAATGCTGCGTTTGCGAAAGAATTCAAAAGGATGGCGGCATTGTGCACCAGGGTTTGAATCATGATTGACAGGTCGTCACACCTGAGCAAGTGTCGCGACATCCAAAGCGCTTTGGGTCGAGCCCCCGTGCACGGACCAAAGCGGGATAACTGCAACGAGCGTCGCTCGGCGGCGCGACTGGGAGGACTATCAATGAAACATCTGCTTCTTGCAGGTTCAGCAACGCTCGCCCTGACGGCGGGTATGGCCACTGCTGGCGGCCATCTGACGTTTGCGCCGGGTGAGGGCCCGTTCAGCTGGGACAGCTACACCGCATGGGCCGAGAGCGCGCCTGACCTCAGCGGCCAGACCGTGACGATCTCGGGCCCCTGGCTGAACCCGGAGGACGACTACTTCCGCAACGCGCTGGCCTATTTCATGGACGCAACTGGCGCTGAGGCGATCTACACCGGCTCCGACAGCTTCGAGCAGCAGATCGTGATCGACGCCGAGGCGGGCTCCGCCCCGAACGTCGCCGTGTTCCCGCAGCCCGGCCTTGCTGCCGTGATGGCCTCCAAGGGCCAGCTGTCGCCGCTGCCCGCGGGCACCGCAGACTGGGTGACCGAGAACTACGCCGCCGGTGAAAGCTGGGTCGATCTGGGCACTTACGCTGACGAAAACGGCGCGGACCAGATGTACGGCTTCTTCTACAACGTGAACGTGAAGAGCCTCGTGTGGTACTCCCCCGAGAACTTCGAGGATGCAGGCTATGACGTGCCCGGCTCGCTTGAAGAGCTCAAGGCGCTGACGGAGCAGATCGTGGCAGACGGCGAGACACCGTGGTGCATCGGTCTGGGTTCCGGCGCCGCAACGGGCTGGCCGGCCACGGACTGGGTCGAGGACATGATGCTCCGCACCGTGGAGCCTGCGGTCTATGACCAATGGGTCGCCAACGAGATCCCGTTCAACGATCCGCGCGTGATCAACGCCATCGAAGAGTTCGGCTTCTTTGCCCGTGACGACGCCAAGGTTGCTGGCGGTGCCGGTGCTGTGGCTACCACGGACTTCCGTGACAGCCCGAAGGGTCTCTTCGCGTCGCCGCCGCAGTGCTACATGCACAAGCAGGCGTCCTTTGTGCCCGCGTTCTTCCCGGAAGGTGTGGAGTTCGGTGTCGACACCAACTTCTTCTACTTCCCGAGCTCTGAGTCCGCTGGCCTTGGCAACCCCGTCCTCGGCGGCGGGACGCTCATGGCGATCACCGATCCGTCGGATGCCACGAACGCGCTGATGGAGTTCCTCAAGCTGCCGATCGCCCACGAGGTGATGATGGCGCAGACGGGCTTCCTCACACCGCATAACGGCGTGAACACCGAAGCCTACCTGAACGAGACGCAGCGCGGCCTCGGCCAGATCCTGCTCGATGCCACGACCTTCCGCTTCGACGGCTCCGACCTGATGCCGGGCGCCATCGGTGCAGGCACGTTCTGGACGGGCATGGTGGATTACGCGGGCGGTGCCTCTGCCGCCGACGTGACTGCAGAGATCCAGGCCTCCTGGGACGCCATCAAGTGATGGGCGAGGGGCGGGTGCTTATCCCGCCCCGACACCCTGTGCAGTCGCGCTCAAGCGCGGCGCGCGTATCACAAAATCGGAGGGGCCGCCGCGCAAATGAGCGGCCCGCCAAAACTCTAGCCTAGGGAGGGCGCCATGCATCCCGCATTGCTTGGCCTATTCACGATCATCACGGCAGTGGCCGCCTGTGGCCTCTACTTCTACGGGTCGAACTGGGTCCTCGATAAGATCCTCTTCCCCGCAAAAGGGCCGAATGCCGGGCGCAACATCAACCGCGCCAACATGATCCGCCCTTGGCTCTTTCTGTTTCCGGCCTTTGCAGCGCTGGGCCTCTACCTCGCCTATCCGGTCTTCGAGACGCTGCGCCTCTCGCTTTACAGCGCGAATGGGTCCGAGTTCGTGGGCGGCGCAAACTACGCCCGCATGATCGAGGAGCCGAAGTTCTGGGAAGCGGTGCGCAACAACTTCCTGTGGTTGCTCGTGGTGCCCGCGGCCTCGACGGCGTTTGGCCTCGCGGTGGCTCAGCTCACCGACCGCCTCGCCTGGGGCAACATCGCGAAATCGCTCATCTTTATGCCCATGGCGATCTCCTTCGTCGGCGCTTCCGTGATCTGGAAGCTCGTCTATGAGGCGCGTCCCGTCGGCACCGAGCAGATTGGCGTTCTGAACGCGCTTTACATGGCGATGGGCGGGGCTGAGCCCATCACGTGGATCACGCTGCCCTTCTGGAACAACTTCTTTCTTATGGTCATCCTGATCTGGATCCAGACGGGCTTCGCCATGGTGATCCTCTCTGCCGCGCTGCGCGGCATCCCTGAAGAGACCGTGGAGGCCGCCATCGTGGATGGGGCAGGGCCCTTTGCGATCTTTTTCAAGATCAAGGTGCCGCAGATCATGCCCACCATCGTGGTGGTCTGGACCACGATCACCATCGCCACGCTCAAGGTCTTTGACATCGTCTTTGCCATGACCAACGGGCAATGGGAGACGCAGGTCTTGGCCAATTACATGTTCGACAAACTCTTCCGCGCCAATGACTGGGGCGTGGGGTCAGCCTCGGCCATGGTGATCATGTTGATGGTGACCCCGATCCTTGTCTGGAACATCATCCAAGTCCGCAAAAAGGGGGCACGCTAATGGCTGTTGTTGAAGAAACCCGCTCAGGT
>JBCBME010000038.1:0-12941 GCA_039822945.1 Pseudomonadota bacterium | reverse complement strand
CACGGTCTGTAACCAGGCCGCCAATGAAGAATGCCCCGCATGGACGGGCCAACCTGTCAGTGCGCATTGGGGGATGCCAGACCCAGTGAAGGTCGAGGGCTCGGACGCAGAGAAAAGCCTCGCATTTCACCAAGCCTACGGCGCGCTCCTGAACCGCATCAAGGCCTTCACCGCACTGCCAATCGCCTCTCTCGACCGGATCGCATTGCAAAAGGCCGTCGACGAGATCGCACAACAAGATGAGGGAGCCACCACGTGACCACATATGCCCTGAACGGCCTTGGCCGAATTGGCAAACTTGCCCTGAAGCCGCTGCTCGAACGCGGGGCGGAGATTGCATGGATCAACGACGCCGTGGGCGAAGCCGAGATGCATGCCCATCTTCTTGAGTTCGACACCGTTCATGGCCGCTGGCAGGCCGACTTTTCCCATGACGCAGACAGCGTCACCATTGACGGCACGCGGCTCCCGTTCATCGGGACGAAGTCCATCGAGGATCTGCCCTTGGACGGTGTGGATGTCGTCATCGACTGTACGGGAGTGTTTAAGTCAGAGGCAAAGATCGCACCCTATTTCGACGCGGGCGTCAAAAAGGTCGTGGTCTCCGCACCGGTGAAAGACGGCGATGCGGCAAACATCGTCTATGGCGTCAACAATGACATCTACGATGCAGGCAAGCATCGGATCGTCACCGCCGCCAGCTGCACGACGAATTGCTTGGCACCAGTCGTCAAGGTCATTCACGAGAACCTCGGGATCAAACACGGGTCCATCACCACGATCCACGATGTCACCAACACCCAGACCATCGTGGACCGCCCCGCAAAGGACCTGCGCCGGGCGCGCTCGGCGCTGAACTCCCTGATCCCGACGACGACTGGCAGCGCGACAGCGATTACCCTGATCTATCCGGAACTCACCGGGCGCCTTAACGGCCATGCGGTACGGGTTCCGCTCTTGAATGCCTCGCTCACGGATTGTGTGTTTGAGGTGGAGCGCGAAACCTCCGCGGAGGCCGTAAACGCGCTCTTCAAGGCTGCAGCAGAGGGTGAGTTGAAAGGCGTTCTGGGCTATGAAGAGCGGCCTCTCGTCTCGACCGACTATACCAACGACGAACGCTCCAGCATTGTGGATGCGCCCTCCACGATGGTCATCAACGGGACACAGGTGAAGGTCTATGCTTGGTATGACAACGAGATGGGGTATGCGCACCGTCTCGTCGATGTGGCGTTGATGGTTGGAGCATCCTTGTGACAGACACCTCCTCGCGGCCTGAGGGGCTATCGGCCTATATCGCCGTGACAGCGGCGTATTGGGCTTTCATGCTCACGGATGGCGCGCTCAGAATGCTGGTGCTTTTGCACTTCCACACGTTGGGCTTCAGCCCGGTGCAGCTGGCCTATCTCTTCGTCCTTTATGAGATCGCGGGCATAGTGACCAATCTTTGCGCGGGGTGGATCGCAGCACGGTTCGGTCTGACCTCCACGCTTTATGCAGGTCTCGGCATTCAAGTGCTGGCTCTCTTGGCGTTGGCGCAGCTTGATCCGACATGGGCCATCGGTGCATCGGTCGCCTTTGTGATGGTTGTTCAGGGCGCGAGCGGGGTCGCAAAGGACCTCGCCAAGATGTCTTCAAAGTCCGCGGTTAAGCTGCTGGCACCGTCGGAGGATGGTGGTCTTTTCCGATGGGTGGCGCTGCTCACGGGCTCAAAGAATGCGGTGAAGGGCCTTGGCTTTTTGCTCGGGGCAGCCTTACTGGCAACCTTTGGCTTTGTTTGGGCCGTCCTTGGTATGGCTGCGATCCTGGCCGTCATTCTGATTGCCGTCCTCATCGCCATGCCACCGGGTCTGCCCAAAGGGCGCAAGGGCGCGAAGTTCTCGGAGGTCTTTTCCAAGTCCTCGAACGTGAATTGGCTGGCGGCGGCGCGCGTGTTCTTGTTTGGCGCACGCGACGTTTGGTTCGTGGTTGGCATCCCGATCTACTTTTATGCCGTCTTGTCGGACGGCACCGTCGCGGGAAACCGGGCAGCATTCTTCATGATCGGCACGTTCATGGCCGTTTGGGTCATCATGTACGGGTTTGTCCAAGCCTCAGCCCCACGCCTGCTGCGCGCATCGAACCGACCGGAGGGAGAGTTGGTGCGCGCTGCAAAAGGATGGGCATGGTCCCTCGCGGCGATCCCCGCCGTTCTGACCGCAGCGGCGCTGGCTTCAGACGGGCCTCAAACCTGGCTCACCACAGTTCTTGTAGGCGGCTTGCTGATCTTCGGGGCAATTTTTGCGATTAACTCGGCACTCCATTCCTACCTGATCCTCGCTTTTACGAAGGCGGAGCGGGTAACGATGGATGTGGGCTTCTACTACATGGCAAACGCTGGCGGGCGGCTGTTGGGAACGGTGCTGTCAGGGGTGACATACCAGCTTGGCGGGCTCCCGCTGATGCTCGGCGCAGCAACGATCATGGTTGCGGTGGCGGCGGTGTCCGCAGGGTATCTGCGGGACGACGTGCCGGATCACGCCACGTAGGTTCTGAAGATGGGGAGCCGTGAGGCGGTCGCGCAATTGCAGCGCAAACGGGCTGCGCAGTCACGGCACATCCTGGGACGCCGAAACTCCGCAAGGCCAATAGCCGGGAAACCCCAATGCCGCTTTCAAACCGCGTCTCTCCTGCCAGCGGACCGACGCGATTAGGAACCGGTATAGGTCCAACGATACTTTGGCGGGGTTGGGCCCTTGTTGCGGCCGCCCTGCTCTTTCTGCTCGAGCGCATGAGCGAGAATGCCAACTGATCGGGAGAGGCAAAAGAGACCGCGAGCTGCGGGCGCGTCAAAACCAAGCTCGGCATAGATCACCGCCGTTGCCCCATCAATGTTCATGGGGATGGGCCTGCCTTTCCGGGCGCTGAGCTCTGCCTCGATGTCCTTGCCAAGGGCCGCGAACCGCCCGGTGCAAGATCCTGCTTCGGCAGCTTCCGACACAAGCTCCATTAGGCGCGGCGCGCGGGGGTCGGTGGGCCGGTGGAACCGATGCCCGAAGCCCGGTACGATCTTGCCACGCTCTTCCATCCAGGCGTCAAGCGTGCCGCCCCCGTCCAGATGCTGGTAAAGCTCGACGGCCTGCTCCCCTGCCCCGCCATGCACATCACCCAACATGTTCACGGCGCTTGCCATGGCGTTATTGAGGGGCAACCCACAGGTCACGGCCATCCGCGCTGCTGCGATCGAGGGCGCTTGCGGCCCATGATCCACAGCAGAAACCAGCGCGGCTTCAAAGAGCTTGGCTTGCGCTGCTGACGGGCGGTCGCCCCGAAGCATGAACCAGATCATGTCCGAAAAGCTCACATTGCCGATCAGATCTTCGATCGGCTGTCCCCGCAGGTGGATACGGCCCGGTTCCATGTCGATGATTGCGGTTGACCACCAATCAGAGACGTCACTCATACGATGCCTTCCCGTCGCAGCTCTTCGATCTCAGCCGCACCATAGCCGAGTTCTCCTAGAATGGCGTCGGTGTCTTGCCCGAGCTCTGGCGGAGGCGCGTCCACCGATGGTCGCGCCCCGTCGACGAGCGGCGCGATGCGAAAAAGATCCATGTCTCGATCAGCGCCGGGCACATCTGAAAAGCGCGCAAAGAGATCGCGCCCCGCGATGTGTGGATGTGCGAGCACCTTCTCCAACGTGAGCACGACGCCTGCAGGTACGCCACGCTCGTTCAGCTCAGCTTGCCAAAGCTCGGCCGGGCGTCTCGTCAACACCGTTTCAAGCTCGGCCCTGAGGCGCAGACGATTGGCCTTGCGGTCTTCTCGGGTGGCAAATTCGGGGGCATCGAGCAGGTCTTCACGTCCGAGATGGGTGACCAGTGCCTCCCACTGCTCGTCCTTGTTGGCGGCAATGTTTATGAGGCCATCGGCGCATTGGAACGCGCCAGACGGAGCCGAGGTCGGGTTTTCGTTCCCGTGCCGCGTGGGCGCGACGCCGGCGACCAAATGGTTAGACACAACCCAACCCATGGTCGCGAGGACCGCTTCCAGCATGGAGACATCGATAACGCAGCCACGCACCGGCGCGTTGAGCGCAGCTGTAACGGCCATGGCAGCGGTCAGCCCGCCCACCGTGTCCGCAAGAGGATAGCCCACGCGCGTCGGCTCTCCGTCTGCTGCACCGGTGACGTCCATAACGCCGGCAGCGCCCTGAATGATCTGGTCGTAGGCTGGGCGACTTGCCCAAGGTCCCGTCTGACCAAACCCCGATATCGCGCAATAGATGAGGCGCGGGTTCGCGGCCCGCAAGATGGACGGCCCTACCCCCAAACGCTCCATTACACCGGGTCGGAAGTTTTCGACAAGCACATCCGCCTGCTTGACCAACTGGGTCAGGATCTCCCTGCCCTGTTTCGCCTTCAGGTTCAGGGTCAGCGACCGTTTGCCCGCATTCTGCGCCAGAAAACTCACGCCCATCCCCTTCGCCGAAAGCTCAGGCGACGCGCCTAGACCGCGGGCCAAGTCGCCGCGGCCAACGGCCTCAACCTTGATCACTTCCGCCCCGAGATGGGCGAGTTGGTGGCAGGTAAACGGGCCCGCCAGGACGTTGGTCAGATCAAGGACCGTGATCCCGGCGAGAGGCCGATGGGTTTCCATGCTAGGGGTCCTGGATCAGTCGCCGTCTGCCACACCTTCGGCTCTGCCCCGGGCGCGACGAGCGCGGTAGCTCGGCAAGAGGACGAGCAAGACCGCAAGCACCAGGAGCCCGAGGGTCATCGGCCGCTCGAAGATGAAGTCCAGCCCTCGGTAGAGCTGCATGGAACGGGCAAAGTTGTCTTCGAGCATCGTGCCGAGGATGAAGCCAATGAGCAGCGGCGCGAGCGGGTAGTCAGCAAAGCGCAAGATCGTCGCCATGACCCCGAGCCCCACGAGCATCAGCAGCTCGGTTGCGTTGTTTTGCCCGATATAGGCGCCCATCAGCGTAAAGAAGAGGATGAACGGGATCAGGTAGTTGCGAGGGATCGCAAGGATCTTTGCAATGTACGGGATCAGCGGCAGGTTCAGGATCAACAGCACCAGATTGCCGATGAACATGGAGATGATGACGGCCCAGAAGATCTCGGGCGTATCGACCATCAGGCGCGGGCCCGGCGTGACGTTCAGAGCGATCAGCGCCCCCAAGAGAATAGCCGTGGTGCCCGAGCCGGGGATCCCAAGCGTGAGGAGCGGCACGAAAGAGCCGGTACATGCCGCGTTGTTTGCCGTCTCTGGCGCGGCGAGGCCCTTGACCGAGCCATTGCCAAATTCCTTTTGTTCGTCGCCCTTCGCAATGTTGCGCTCCACCGCGTAGCCTAGGAAGGACGCGATGGTGGCACCTGCCCCCGGCAGAACGCCGATGAAGAAGCCTTGCACCGATTGGCGCCCGATCACGGGGATCATGGAACGCCCCTCCTCACGCGAAAAGCGCAGGTTCTCGATCTTGCCGCTCGATCCCCCGGACGATCCCCGCGCCGGGTTCAGGACAAGAAACATCGCCTCGGGCAAGGCAAACATGGCCATGGCAAGCGTGATGAAGGAGATGCCGGACTGCAAATCCATCAGCCCCATCGTAAAGCGCGGCATGTTGAAGAGTGCGCCCTCCCCCACCGTGGCGAGGATGAGGCCGAGGATCGTCATCATGAGCGCTTTGGCCACCTGCCCCGTACCGGCGAAGGCCGCAATCGCGGAGAGGCCCACCACCATAAGCGCAAAGTATTCGGCCGAATGGAAAAGCAGCGCCACGGACGACAGGGCGGGAGCAAAGATCATCAAGAGGATCGCGCCAATTGTGCCTCCGGCAAAGGATGCAACGGCCGCGATGGTCAGGGCTTTGCCCGCCTGGCCCTTTCGGGCCATGGGATAGCCGTCAAAGCTCGTGGCAACAGTGCCCGCGACGCCGGGCGCATTGAGCAAGATCGACGACGTCGAGCCGCCGAAAATCGCCCCGTAATAGACACCTGCAAGCAGGATAAGCGCCGCCGCCGGATCCCCCAGCGTAATCGCCACGGGGATCATGATCGCGATGATCGACATCGGGCCGAGGCCCGGCAACATGCCGATAAACGTGCCGATGAGACACCCCGCAACGACCATGAGGAGGTTCTGGATCGAAAACGCGGCTTCAAGGCCGATAAGGATACCCTCAAGCATTGTGCGTCACCCTAGAAAGAACGGAAAAGGGCGCAGGAAGATGCCGAGCACCACCTGCACGAGGTACCACACGAAACCCGTCGCCAAGAGCGCGACCGGCAGCATGATGTGGAGCTTGCGCTCGCCGAGGACGGCAGAGCCCGCAACGAGAAAGACCGTCGTCGAAATCAGGAAACCCGCCGGGCGCAGCATCAAAGCGTAAGCGACCATGAGCCCCAACAGCAACAGCGCCTGACCGACCTTGTACTCCCGAAGGTTGGCGAGATTGATGTCGGTGGCGGAAGGCTCTTTCTCCTCGCCGACCTTCTCGATGCCCAGAAGGACGATGAGGCCGACAATGGCGCCAAGGATCGCGAGCACCTTTGGGAAGGTCGACGGCCAGACGGGATTGCGCTGCATGAAGGGCGGCAAAAGCTGATCCATCGTGAAGAATGCAGCATAGCCGTACAGGCAACAAAACGTCACGAATATGAGCGCGATCCAGCGGTCAAGCGCCATGGTTCCCTCCCAGTTTTTATTATGGTTGCGGGCGCCACGGGTCTCCCCGCAGCGCCCAAGGGGTTTAGAGGAAACCCAAAGTCTTCATGAGATCGCCGATCACCTTCTCCTGGTCTTCCAGGAAGGCACGGAACTCATCGCCGTTGTTGTGGATGTTGACCCAACCGTTGCGGGAACGAACTTCTTCCCACTCGTCGGTCTCGTACATCTTGGCGAGAGCATCCTGGAACGCAGCGACCTGCTCATCCGGAAGACCCGGCGCCGCGAAGAAGCCCCGCCAGTTCACGAACGTCGTGTCGAGGCCCTGCTCTTTCATGGTGGGTGCATCGGCAAACGCGTCGACACGCTCATCAGACGTCACGCCAAGGATGCGGACTTCCCCCTGCTCCGCGAGTGCTACGGCCTCGGAGAAGCCGGTGGAGAGCGCCTGGATTTCACCGGACAGAAGGCCTGCCATGGCCGCGCCGCCAGCGTCGTAGGGGATGTAGTTGAACGCAGTAGGATCTTCCCCTGCGGCCTGCATCGCCATGGCCGCCACAAGGTGGTCCATCCCGCCGGGCACAGAGCCGCCGCCGATGGCAAAGCGGTTACCGTCCGCGCGATAGGCCGACAGAAGATCGTCCATCGAGCCGATTTCGCTGTCGTTGTTGACGACGATGGCCGCGTAGTCGCCGATCGTGCCAGCCACGAGCGTCAGATCACGGAACGACTGCGGGAAGACCCCGGTCAGAGAGCGGATCACGATGGGCGTGGAATTCACCATCATGGTGTTCTGAAGGCTCTCGGCGTTTTCGATGAGGTGCGCGATCGCCACGCCGCCCCCGCCGCCGGACATGTTCTCGTAGCTTGCCGAACCCACAAGGCCCGCCCCGGTGAGCGCTTCACCGGTGCCCCGTGCTGTCCCGTCCCAGCCGCCGCCTGCGCCGCCGGGGATCAAGAAGTGCACGTCGTCCAGAACTTGGTGGCCGCCAGCATGCGCCGGAGCGGCCAATGCAAATGCGGCAACAGCAGTAAGCAGGGCACGACGGCCCATTGCGAAAGTCATAGTCTTCCTCCCATTTGACAAAAGCGGTCTGCGCCGCTCAGTTCTAAGAGATTGGCGCAGAAAGCTGACATCAAGCTGACACGCCAACAGATCGCTGGCGTAAGGGAGGACCAGCCGTGCGTTTCTTGCTGGTTGAGGACAATTCCGACCTTGCCGATGCCGTGAAAGACCGTCTTCAGCTGGATGGCCATGTCATTGACCACGCGGGCGATCTGGAAACGGCCTCGCATTATGTGGCGACCGTTTCTTATGATTTGATCTTTTTGGACATCATGTTGCCTGATGGCGACGGGCGCGAGTTTTTGGCGCAGCATCGCAGGGGCAGTTCCGAAACCCCAGTGATCGTGCTGACGGCCCGTTCTGAAGTCTCCGACCGTGTCAGCCTTCTGGATCTCGGTGCCGACGACTACATGATCAAACCCATCGATTTCGCGGAGCTTGAGGCGCGTTGCCGGGCCGTTCTGCGCCGCCGCAGCGGTGGCGCGCGCAATACGGTGACGCTGGGCAATGTCATCTTCGATCCCATTTCCGGCAGCCTGAAACACGGCCCCAACGACGTTCAGCTCCGCCCGCGCGAGCTTCGCTTATTTGAAGTCTTCGCCAATTCGCCGGGCATCGTCTTTTCTAAGTCGAACCTCGTGGACAGGCTCTTCTCTTTCGATGAGGGCGCCACCGACAACGCTATCGAGGTCTATGTCGGGCGTCTCCGTCGCCACCTGAGCGGAAGCAATGTGCGGCTCACCACCGTGCGGGGTCTCGGCTACAAGCTTGAGATCGACTGATGCTGCGTACGATCCCCCAGCTGACCCGTGAAGGCTCCCTGCGGCAAAAGCTCCTGGTCTCGCTCCTCGCGGGAGCCGCCGTTTTGACGGTGGGAGTCTTCTTTGTGGTCCTCTCTGTTGCCCGCCAGGTGGCACAGGAAAGCCAGGACAACATCCTCACGGCGTCCGCCACATCCATCCTCGAAAGCGCACGCTACACGGAGGGACAGATCCTGCTCGATCTCCCCTATGCCGCGTTCTCAATGCTTGGCGGGGTTGCCGATGAGCGCGTGTTCTACGCCATCCGGCTCGAGGGGGAGTTCCTTTCTGGATACGATGACCTGCCGGTGGAGGTTCCGGCCACCACGGGAGCCACCGCTTTTAACTCAACTGAATTTCTGGGAGAGGACATTCGCGTGGCCACGCAGAGCCGCGGTTTTGCAACGGATACCGGGCAGCGGACGCTTTATGTCTCGGTGGCGCAAACCCTGTCCGGGCAAGCGCAGATCATTGCAGGCATCACGCGCACATCGATCCTGGTCGGCGCACTGGTCTTTGTCCTGCTCGTCGTTCTGGCCAGCGCCATTGCGCGCAGCACTATTCAACCGTTGGACCGCCTTACAGAGTCAGTCTCGCGGCGCGGCCCCGAAGATCTGCGCCCCGTTTCTGCGCCAGTGCCGAGCGAAATGGCCCCCCTCGTGGCCTCGCTCAATAAGCTCATGTCGCGCCTGCGGACCTCCCTGGCGCGCTCTGAGGACTTCATCGCAGAGGCGGCTCACCGCGTGCGCACGCCTCTGGCCGTCGTGAGGACCAAGGCCGAGATTGTGCAGCGCAAGTCAGAGAACCCCGAAACCAAACGCGTGATCGGTGAGATGATCCATGCCATCGACGAAAGCTCCCGCACAGCAGGACAGTTGCTCGACCACGCCATGGTGACCTTTCGCCTCGATAGCCTTGCAATGGAGAAGCTCGATCTGGCGCATTCCGCGTCGGCGGTTCTCGAACAAATGCGTCCACTCTTCGAGTTGAAGGACATCTCTCTTCGTTCTGATGTCACCACGCCTGTGAACATCCGCGCAGACGTCATCTTGCTGCAGAACGCGATACAAAACCTCCTCGACAACGCCCTGAAGTACGCGCCTTCGGGCTCAGAGGTGTCCCTCTCCGTTGTTGAAGGTACCGGTGAAGCGGTCCTGAGAGTCACGGACACCGGCCCGGGATTTCCGAAGGAAGAGCAGTCAGACCTGACCGAACGCTTCCAAAGGGGCGCAAATGCAGAGGGAGTTGTCGGTTCGGGCCTTGGGCTGACCATCGTTCGAGAAGTTATGGATGCCCACGGCGGCGCTCTTTCGATCAACCACGCAAATGGAGGCGGCGCATGCGTCCAACTTTCCTTTCCGCTCTGCTGAGCGTTGCCTGTGTCTCGTGGGCGTTTGCCTTTGAGGCGGAAGATCGCGCCTATTTCGGTCCAGAGGATGCCAGCGGCGTGATCCGCGTCGTGTCAACCGCCGATATCGACTTCTTCGAGCCGATCCTCGGCGCTTTTTTGGCTGCCAATCCGGACACTGCGGTGGATTACACCGTCGCAAGCTCAACGGAGCTCATGCGCGCGATCGATGACGAGGGCCTACCCTTCGACCTCGCGATTTCGAGTGCCATGGATCTGCAGACAAAGCTCGCAAATGATGGCTTTGCCCAGCCGCACGTCTCATCGGCAACTGAAAGGCTTCCGGACTGGGCCGTTTGGAACGACATGCTTTTCACATTCACCCAAGAGCCCGCAGCCATCGTCGTCTCTAGGGCTGCCTTTGCGCCGGGTGACATCCCCCGAACGCGACAGGACCTCATTGACCTTTTGGGGCGCGAGCAGGAGCGGTTTCGAGGCCGCGTTGGTACGTATGACGTGCGTCAATCCGGGCTTGGCTATCTCTTCGCCACCCAAGACACCCGCGCATCGGAGACGTTCTGGCGTTTGGCGCAGGTGCTCGGCGGTCTCGATGCCAAGCTTTATTGCTGTTCATCGGACATGATCGAGGCCGTCAGGTCAGGCGAGCTCCTCGTGGCCTACAATGTGCTGGGGAGCTATGTTGCGAACCGCGACGACAGCGATCTTTTCGAGATTATTCTCCCGTCGGACTTTACAACTGTGATGCTGCGCACCGCGCTTATCCCGAAAAGCGCCAAAAACCCGGAGCTTTCGGCAGAGTTTTTGGATTATCTGCTCGATGCCTCGCAAAGCACAGGCACTACTCCGACCTTGGATTTGGAGCGCATCGAAGTCACCCTGAACAGGATCCAGCTCGGTCCAGGGCTTCTCGTCTTTCTCGATCAACTGAAACGCGACGCGTTCCTGAAAGAGTGGGACAACGCCATCTTCCAAGGGCAGTAGTCGAACAAACCTGCGCTGTTCTCATTGGTGGTCGTTTGCGCGGGCAGCACCAAGTCGAGCCATTCACACCCTTGATCGCCGACCCTTGCGAAGGAGCCGTGGCGGAGAGGAAGGGATTCGAACCCTCGAGACGGTTTCCCGCCTACACACTTTCCAGGCGTGCGCCTTCGACCACTCGGCCACCTCTCCGCCGGTCGGTTTATGGAAATGGCGCGGAGGCTGCAACCGGGTGAATGAGGAAAATGCTGCGGGTGAAGACGGACCGTGGCCGGCGTCGCTGAAAGCTACTCGGACAGGTCTTTGGGTCCTTTGGGGCGGAGCGCCTCTGGGTTGCGCAGCCAGATGTCGCGCTGCGCAAACGGGATCTCGATACCCTCCTCCGCGAAACGCTCTGCGATGGCATGGTTCAGCTCGGTATGGACGACAATCACCCAGATGACATCGCGAAGGATGGCACGGATCTCGAAATCGAGGCTGCTCTCGCCAAAGCCATTGAAATAGACGGTGGGCGGTGGGTTGAGCGAGACCATGGGGTGGGCCTGTGCGATTTCGAGCAGGATCTTCTCCACACGCCGCGTATCAGTGCCGTAGGCCACCCCTACCGGGACAATGACGCGGCCCACGGTATTGCCGCGCGTGTAATTGGTAACGGTTCCAGAGATCAGGTCCGCATTGGGGATGATGACATCGGTTCTGTCGAAGGTTTCGATCCGGGTGGAACGCACCGAGATGTCACGCACAAAGCCCATGTTGCCGCCGACTTCGATCCAGTCTCCCTCTGAGATCGGACGCTCCACGAGCAGAATGATCCCGGATATGAAGTTTGACACGATGTTTTGTAGGCCAAAGCCAATGCCCACCCCAAGCGTCGCGCCAATAAAGGCCAGCGACGTCAGGTCGATCCCGGCGGCGGATATGGCCAGAAGCGCCGCGATGAAGATACCCAGGTAGCCAAGCCCGCTCGTCACAGCGGTCTGACCGCCGATATCGAGCTTTGTCTTGGGGAGAATGGACGTCCGCAGTGCCGACTGCACAAAGCGCGTTACGAAGTATCCTGCCGCAAAAACGAGCACGAGCACGAGGAACGAAGATGGTGAAATTGTCGTCTCACCGATCGTGATGCCGGCTTGAACCCGGACGAGGATCTCCCGCAGATCGTTAACGGTCGCGCCCCAGATCAGCGCAAGGATCGGGACTGATGCGAGAAAAAGCGCGATGGCGATGATGACGGGGATCAGGCTTTCATCCGCACCCCGCCCTCGCGACAAAAGCACGTAGGCGTCCCGGCACGCGGCGATCAAAAGGCCAAGCACCGCAAAAAGCGCAAGCGACTGCAGTGCAGGGACAAGAAGCGCCGTGGCCGCGTTCAAATAGCCCAGCGCTGCAAGGAGCGGCGCCGCCACGCCCACGATCTTTGAAAACCGGGATAGGAGCGCCACCACGCGATCTGACACACTGGGCGCAGGTTCTCCCTCGGGGCCCGTCTTGGGCACATGGCTGCCCAACACCCGCCCCATCCGGTAGAGCCAGTAGCCCATAATCGCAAAGAACGGGAAGGACAGAGCAGCGAGGCTTTCCAGGTTGAAATTCCCGACTGCGGAGAGACCCTGCAAAATCCCAAAGAGCGCGAGCGTGATGCCAATCGCCAAAAGGACAAATCGTGCGCCCGGACGCTTGGCCTGCGGCACGGCCAGCGGCGTCATGACCCCTTCAGCGGATGGGAAAAGGCGCCCGGCGAGCCAGAGCGCGATGAAAAAGGACAAGCCGAAGGCCGGGATATAGGCCACCAGCTCCTGCCCGTAGAACTCAAAAAGCCCTGTGAGGATCAGGGCGCGCGTGAGGGCCACGAGCCCGATCATGGGAACGATCACCTGCCCGAGCGAGACAAGAAACCCTGAAAGATGGAGGCCCGCACCGGTGCCTTCCGCTTCGATCCGTTGGCCGACACGCTCAAGCCAGATCCGCCCGCGCAGCACAAAGACGAAAGCCACAACGAGCAAGATCACGATGAGCGGGGCGTTATCTCCCAGCGTCTGTTGGGCAGAGCCACTGAGCCGGACGCGATCAAAGCCTGCGCCGA
>JBCBME010000037.1:0-12959 GCA_039822945.1 Pseudomonadota bacterium | reverse complement strand
TTTTCGCACAAAACCGCGGTTTTGTGCGAAAAGCCGGTGGATCTGAGCCTGGAGCGTGCACGGGCCTGCCGCGAAGCCACCAGGGCCTCGGGCCAGCCGATCATGATCGGGTTCAACCGCCGGTTCGATGCGAATTTCAGCGCCCTGAAAGCGGCGCTCGACGCGGGCGAAATTGGCAAGGCGGAGCTTTTGTCGATCACGTCCTTTGACCCCGCGCCGCCGCCTGTGGCCTACATCAAGGTCTCGGGAGGCCTCTTCCGCGACATGATGATCCACGATTTTGACATGTCCAATTTCATGATGGGCGAGGCCCCGGTGAGCATCATGGCCGCGGGGTCCTCCCTCGTCGATCCGGAGATCGGAGCGGCCGGTGACGTGGATACGGCCGCTGTCACCATGACCTACGCGGACGGGCGTATCTGCACCATCCGGAACTCCCGCCGCGCCGCTTTTGGCTACGACCAGCGCTTGGAGCTCCTGGGCTCGGAGGGGCTTCTGCAGGTGCAGAACATGCTTGAAAGCACGGTGGTGAAATCTACTGCAGCTGGCGTGATAGGCGCAAAGCCCACATACTTCTTTCTGGAGCGGTACATGCCGTCCTATGCCACGGAGTGGGGGGCTTTTATGGACGCGCTGGTTGGTGCGTCTGACATCCCTGTGACGCTCGACGATGGGATTACCGCCTTGGCGATGGCTGAGGCGGCGACGCAGTCCGCCAAGACGGGCCTTCCGGTCAAGCTCGCCGATGTCTGATCTCGACCTCATCACCATCGGCCGGTCATCCGTTGATCTTTACGGCGCGCAGATTGGCGGGCGTCTCGAGGACATGGGGTCCTTCGACAAATACATCGGCGGCTCGCCCACCAATATTGCCTGCGGCACAGCCCGCCTCGGGCTGAAATCGGCGGTCATCACCGGCGTGGGTGACGAGCATATGGGCCGCTTTATCCGGGAGCAGCTGGCGCGTGAGGGCGTCAACACCGAAGGGGTCAAGACCGACCCGGAAAGGCTGACGGCGCTCGTGCTCCTCGGCATCCGGGATCAGGAACAGTTCCCGCTGATCTTTTACCGCGAAAACTGCGCCGATATGGGGCTGACGGTCGATGACATCGACGCGGACTTCATCCGGCGTGCCCGGGCCGTGGTGGCCACGGGCACGCATCTGAGCCATCCGCAGGTGGAGGCGGCGACGATCAAGGCGCTGGAGCTTGCGCGCGCGAACGGGCGGCAAACCGCGCTCGATATCGACTACCGGCCCAACCTCTGGGGCGTCGCGGGCCACGGCGATGGCGAGAGCCGGTTCGTTGAAAGTGAGACGGTGACGGCGAAGCTTCAGTCAACGCTTCATCTTTTCGATCTCATCGTCGGGACCGAGGAAGAATTTCACATCGCAGGCGGGTCGACGGACACGATCGAGGCCCTTCGCGCGGTCCGGCGCGTGTCTGATGCCACCCTTGTCTGCAAGCGCGGCGCGGACGGTGCTGTTGCCTTCACCGGTGCGGTGCCTAGCAGCCTTGATGACGGCCAGACCGGGCCGGGCTTTCCCATCGAGGTCTTCAACGTTCTGGGCGCCGGTGACGGGTTCATGTCAGGCCTCCTGAAAGGATGGCTCGACGGGGAGGATTGGCCCACAGCGCTCAAATATGCCAATGCCTGCGGTGCGTTCGCGGTGAGCCGCCATGGCTGCACGCCGGCCTATCCGAGCTGGGACGAGCTTCAGTTCTTCTTTGAGCGCGGGATCAAGCGACCGGACCTGCGCAATGACGCGGAGCTCGAGCAGGTCCACTGGGCCACCAATCGCGCGGGCAGCTGGCCATCGGTGAAGACCTTTGCCTTTGATCACCGTCTCCAGCTTGAGGAGATGCCGGGCTACACCCTTGAGAAGGGCAGCGCGTTCAAGGAGCTTTGCCTTGACGCCGCGCTCCGGGTGCAAGCCGGGCAAGCGGGCTTTGGCATTCTCTGCGACAACCGCATCGGGCGTGCGGCGCTCCACCGGGCGACGGGCACGGGGCTCTGGATCGGCCGCCCGACAGAGCTGCCCGGCTCGCGCCCCGTCGCATTCGAGCCAGAGCTGGGCGAGGACCTCGGCCAGTTGCGCGAATGGGCGCGGGAAAATGTCGTGAAGCTCTTGGTCTTTTGCCACCCCGATGACGACGCGGAGACGGCCCGGGCACAGATCGCGCGTGCCAAACGTCTCTTTCTTGCGGCGCGGCGCAACACCCTCGAATTCCTTCTGGAAATCATCCCCTCAAAGGTCGGACCAGTTGATGACGAGACCTCCACCACGCTTATTCAGAGCTTTTATGACGCGGGCATCTATCCGGACTGGTGGAAGCTTGAGCCGTTTCAGACCGAAGCCGCATGGGCCCACGCGGTGGCTGCCATTGAGCGCAATGACCCGCGCACGCGCGGGATCGTGGTGCTCGGTCTCGACGCCCCGGAGGCCGAACTCGCGGCAAGTTTCGCGCTGGCTGCCAAGCAGCCACTCGTAAAGGGCTTTGCCGTGGGCCGGACGATCTTTGGAGATGCCGCGCGCGCGTGGCTCTCCGGACAAATCTCTGATGACGCCGCAGTGACCGAGATGGCTGGCAAATACAGCCGTCTGTGCGAGATTTGGGACGAAGCCCGAGAGTTGGCGCAAGGCGCTGCTGCGCAGAAATAGAGACGGAGACACGATGCCTAATCTTCTCAGAAAGCCCTTCGGCTCCCGCGGCAAGGTGCACCAGATCACACCGGAAAGCGCCGGCTGGCGCTATGTGGGTTTCTCACTCTACCGGCTCAAGGCGGGCGACACCGCAAGAGAGGCGACGGGGGATCGCGAGGTCATTCTCGTGATGGTGGAGGGCATGGCCGCGATCCGCGGCGCGGGCGCGGACTGGGGCGTGCTGGGGGAGCGGATGGATGTCTTTGAAAAGACGCCGCCGCACTGCCTCTACCTTCCAAACGGGACCGACTGGGAGGCAAAGGCCGAAACCGATTGCGTCCTGGCCGTCTGTTCGGCCCCCGGCATGGGCGGACATGAGGCGCGGCGGATTGGCCCGGAGGGGATTACTCTGACCGAGCGCGGGAAGGGGACAAACACCCGCTACATCAACAACATCGCCATGGAGGGCGAGGACTACGCCGACAGCCTCCTTGTCACGGAGGTCTTCACCCCTGCGGGTCACTGGTCTTCCTATCCGAGCCACCGGCACGACGAGGATGACTACCCGCGCATCACCTATCTCGAAGAAACCTATTACCACCGGCTCAACCCGGCCTCCGGCTTTGGCATCCAGCGCGTCTACACCGACGACGGCCAACTCGATGAGACGATGGCCGTGAGCGATGGTGACGTGGTGCTGGTCCCACGGGGCCACCACCCCTGTGGCGCGCCGTATGGCTTCGAGATGTATTATCTCAACGTCATGGCCGGGCCTCTCCGAAAGTGGCGCTTTGTTCCCGCGCCAGAGGTCGAGTGGATCATGGAGCGCGACGCCTGAAACCGGCTACCAGCGCAGGAGCGCGCGTCGTCAAGCTGGGGACCCACACAGCGTGAGTTCGGGTCTAGGCGAGCTTTCTTTTCGGCGGTCGCCAAGCGCACTCGGCTTGGCGCATGCGGGGGGTGCTGGCAGTCCCGGTCTCGCTTATGTTCGTCGAGGTTTCAGGACCACGATCAAGGCGCCAAGCGTCACGAGCACGCTGCCCACGAGGCTCAGACCACTTGGTTGAACCGCAAAGATGAACCAATCCACCAGAAGCGCCCAGATCAGGCCGGTGTAATCTAGGGGCGCCAGCGTCGTGACCGGTGCGCGCGCCAGACTTTCCGCAAAAAGCACCAGATTGAGCGCGCCAAAGATACCTGCGCCCAGCACGATCCATAGCGTGGCGCCCTGCGGCCAGATCCAGTTGCCCCAAAAGATGCTGAGCGCGCTCACGACAGCCACGATCAGGGTAAATGACAGCGCGGTCGAGATCGCGGTTTCCGTGCCCATCATGTTGCGGATGGTGATCTGAATGGCAGCGATGAAGAAGGCCGCGGCAACTCCGCTGACCACACCCCACATCGCGGTGGCGCCCGTTTGGATCGAGACGCCGAGGATAAAGCACATCCCCAAAAGGCCGAGGCTCAGACCGCCGAAGATCGCGAGCGACAGCCGTTCCTTAAGGAGGTAGGCCGCCAGAGGCACCGCGATGAGGGGGGACAGAAACATCAAGGCTTGCGCTTGGGCCACGGGAAGTCTCGCAAAGGCGATGTAGCTCAGAAGCATCGCGATGCAGGCCATCCCGCCCCGTATGAGATGCGGCGGCCAGCGATTGGGCCACAAATCCGATGAGGGTTTGAGTAGGAGCCCGTAAGTCAGGATCAGAGCCCCGGAGACGATGGCCCGCAGCGCCATGAGCTGCCCAAGAGGTATCTCTTTTGCCGCCGCAGAACGCAGGCCACCACGCCGACCGTCGCAGCAGCGCCGCCGATCCGAAGGGCTTTCCCGATTTGCTCTTGTCGCAAAGCGCCGTCCTACCTCTGGGCGGATGTGATCGCGGGTGGCATAGCCGCCAGAAATGCGAACCTCGAGAGCCAATTGATCTGATGAGGCATCGTCGCTGCATGTGGACGCGTTCTCGGCGGTCTCTTGTAATCGAGGGGGCTTCAAAGGCCGGCGACTGCGGTGCCCACTCCACATGGGCATGCTTCCCCGCTGCCCTGACCTATGCGCACCTAGATCGGTTGGTTTTGTAGGTCGGCGCGTTTTGCCTGCAGATATTCCCGCAAGGGGCGTTCGGATGTCAGTGCGATAGCTTGTTCGTAGGCTAGGACGGCTCCCGACCTATCCCCCATGGCACTCAGAAGATACGCGCGGGTTGCTTCTGCCGGAGCAAAGCTGCTCCGCACTTTGGGATCGACGGACTTGAGAGCCTCTAGCCCCTCCTCGGGGCCAACTGCTTTGCCGAGGGCAGCGGCATACCCCACGGTCGCCCCAATGGTCGGGGCGATGCGGGACAAACCAAGGTGGAGCTGCACGAGCGCGTCCCAGTTCGTGACCCCCGTGCTGAGACGGTCCGCGTGAACGGCCTGAATTGCGGCCTCCAGCTGAAAGCGACCCAAGGAGCCCAGCGACTGCGCTTTGGTCAGGTAGCTCTGGCCCGCACTCAGGAGGTCCCTGTCCCAAAGAGCGGTGTCCTGCTCGTCGAGCGGTACGAACTGTCCGCCCCGGACGCGCGCTTTCTCGCGTGACAGCGTATAGGCGATGAGGGCCGCGAGGCCGAGCACCTCGGGCTCATCGGGCATCAGGTCGGCCATGAGTGCCGCGAGATAAAAGGCCTCCTCCGAGAGTGCCCCAGCCCCCAGCCAATCGCGCGAAAAGGCCCCGTAGATCGCCTCAAGCACGGCCGTAAGCCGCAGGGGAAGTTCTTCGGCATCAGGGATCCGAAAGGCGATGCCTGCGTCGCGGATCTTGCGTTTCGTTCGCACCAGTCGCTTCGCCATTGTCGCATGGGGCACGAGGAAGGACTTGGCGATCGCCTCGGCGTCCACACCCAACACGGTCTGCAGCATGAGCGGGGTATGGATTTTGCGATCAATGCCGGGATGCGCGCAGACAAACATCAGTTTGAGCCGTTCGTCTGGAAAACCGGTATCGGTGCAGGGCTCTTTGTCGTCTTCGGTGACGTCATCGCGAAATTCGATCCGGGCATCGCGCCGGGCGATGTCCGTCAGCCGGTTGCGAGCGACCGTCAAAAGCCACGCCTCGGGGTTTCTGGGCATGTCATTTGGCCAATGGATGATCGCCTTTGCAAAAGCGTCAGAGAGCGCATCTTCCGCAAGCAGGATGTCATTGGTGCGGCTCGACAAAATGGCCAGCAGCCGGCCGTAAGACGCGCGCATGACGTCTTCCATGCGCGCGTCAGGGGTCACTGGTTTTCCATCGCCGTGGGGCGGATCTCAACGGCACCGTATTTCGCCATCGGACACTTCTTGGCCCAGGCAATGGCCGCATCGAGATCAGGCACGTCCACCGTCATGTAGCCCCCGAGCGTCTCTTTCGTTTCCGCGAAGGGCCCGTCTTGCACCCGGTCCCCACCTTCAGAGACGGTGGTGGCGGCGCTGACGGGCTGCAGCCAGTCTGTGGCAACGAGGATGCCTGCTTCCTTCAGCGCTCCGATATAGGCCCCAAAGAGCCCTTTGAGCTGTCCCAGCTCTTCGGGTGGCACATTGGCGAAGTTTTCAGGCCGCGAATATGTCAGGAAGGTATAACGCATTTTAGGTACTCCAAGTTGTCAAAAGCATCGGCGCTTTCACAGACATGACGAACTATGCCACGCCAAAAGGACACCGCTCGCAAAAAAGCGGAAACCGCAGGTTGTGGATCGGGGTGCGGGGGAACGGTTTGCCTCTTCTGAGCCAGCGTTCGACGTTCAGAACCTATGGCGCGAGAGACGTCAGCCAGGGATGCATGTGACTGCCTACGGCATGCCGAAGACGTGCGGGATGACTTGGCAGTGCACCTTGCGAGACGCAGCGAGCCTATGTTTGAGAGCTCACCCGCCTTACGGACGGGGAAGACGGCGATCTTTGCAGCCTCCGGGCGCCCTGCAATGGTTCCTGGGGTGGCATCGCTCGGGACGGCGCGGTTGTTGACCTTGCTGAGACGCACGTGCAGAAGCTGCTTCCAAGGAGCTGAAAGTGCTCCAAGCCAGCTCGCATGACCGTCTTGCTGAGCTCTCGGGGCCCTAGGGTGCTGAGGCACATGTAGTAGGAAGTTACGCCCGTTAGATCGCACCGAAATCGATGTGATGTCATCAAACTGATGTAAACCCGGCTTATCTGTGAGGGGGTTCTTAAGGAGAATCCCATGGCGCATTCCACACTTCATTTAGCGAAAACTCTGCCACTCGCTTCAGCCTTATTGCTGACGACTGCATTGACTGCCGTTGCCGGTGGCCATGGCGACCTCGTCAAGATCGGCGAGACGACCGCGTTGGTCGCCGAAGCCAGCACGCCGGGCGATGGCTTCGAGATCATGGATGGCGAGTCGGCTGATATCGACTTTCCGTTCCTCAGCCGGATGAAGGCGCTTGCGACCGTCGGTGAAGTCGACGCTGAAACCGGCATGGCGCTCACCGGTTGGCCCGATGGCAATGCGGCCTGGCTGCTCGACGAAGACACCGTGCGTGTTGCCTACCAGTCTGAGTCCTACGCCACCATGTCCACCGAGACATACGCATGGGAAATGGACTCGGGCGTGACCTTCACCGGCTCCCACATCCACTACCTGGATTACCAGCGCGCTGGTCTGGCTGACTTCTTGAACAATGACATGGCCGCCTCCGAAATCCTCGAAGGGTCCGGTCACCTGTTCAGCACCATCTACAACGTGTTCGGCGACGAAGTTGTGCCGCGTTCCGAAGGCGGCGTCTGGGGCAACCAGGTGCGTCCGGATGGCGAATACGTCCAGTTCGCTCCGAACTTCGTGCTCGAAAACGCGGACTTCTTCTTCCAGTCCTTCTGCGGCTCCTACTATGAGCCGGCCAACAAGTATGGCGACGGCATCGGCCTCGTCGACGACGTGTGGTTCAACGCCGAAGAGTGGAACATCCAGCGGATGTTCGATATCACCGACGCCGACCGCAATGTCGTCTCGTCGGTGTGGGACACCAACATGGGCATGGGCCTGGCCTCCATCGCCGTCGATATCGAGAACGAGACTGCCTACACGGTGCCCGCGCTCGGTCAGACCGGCTACGAGAAGATCATGCCGATCAACCCCCAGCATTCCGACTACGTCGTGATGGTTCTGGCGGGCTACAACCACGGCTTTGAGCCCGCGCCGCTGAAAATCTACGTCGGCCTCAAAGGCGCGGACGTGGACGGCTCGCCGATCGCGGCGGACGCCAATGACCGCGACGCCTTCCTGGCCCGCAACGGCCTGCTGCACGGCAAGATCTACGGCGTCGCAGTGGCCATGGACACTTTTGCAGACATCGGCATCGATGCCCCCTCCGTGGGCGACAAGATGATGGACGCCTACATGGGTGACCCGGATGCTGCAGAGACCTTCCCGGTTGCGTTCGCACCGACCTCCTACCAGTGGGGCGGCTGGGACAACCCGGTGGCCGTTGGTGCGACCGAGATGATGCTGTGGCAGGAAGCTGATGAACAGCCCGAAGGGCACATGTTCTTCAACGGCGACAGCAAGACCGAGCACCCTGCTGTGGATCCCGACATCACCAAGACCCGCTGGGTCCAGTCGATGTCCCAAGAAGGTGGCTATCTCAGCTTTGAGATCACCGATCTGGCCGAAACGCTGGAAGCTGCAAACGGCGCACTGCCCGAGCTGCTGAGCGGCGTGGCAATCCGGACGCTCGCCAACTACGACGGCTCTTTCACCGTGGAAGTTGCGGACAAGGGCATCAAGCACGGCGGCATGGGTGACCATTCCACCGACGAAGACGGTATGGCCAAAGCCAACGACCCCGATGGCCTGCTTTGGGTCAAAGGCTCGGACGGCGATGTTCTGATCGCCGATGAAGACAGCGGCAACGCGTTCGGTGAGCGCAAATACGCGATCGTTCTGGACCCTGAGACGCTGAAGCCGGTCGAAGAAGGCAAGGGCTACTTCCTGGCCATGGCCGGTGGCACCGAAAGCCCGCGCGCAGCCGCAGGCGCCACGGCACTTGCCGGGGCAATCGACCGCCCGCGCACGTCGGAGTTCTCTGGAACGTGGACGCTGACCGCGCTTCTGGCTCAGAAGGGCGATGGCAGCTTCTACTCCATGGACGAGATCGCCGGCACCGGCCGTCAGGAGATCATCGGCTCCGTGCCGATGAACGAACAGCTCCTGATGGGTGTCGTGCAGCACCGCACCAAGTCGGGCGGCCAGGTGATGTCCGTTGAAGCGGACCGCGGCGGCCAGGTGTTCATGTTCCAGCTGAACCTGCCGGAGCAGGCCTACGATGTCGGCCTGCTGGTGGACTAAGCCCTCCCTGTAAAGCGTAGAAAAGGCCGCGAGTGCTTCGCGGCCTTTTTTGTTGTTCACCGCGATCTGCAACGGTGTCTGAAGGAAGCCTGCCATGCCTTTGGCTCTCATCTTACGTGTCGTTGGCGTCCTCCTGCCGTGGGCCGGTGCGGCCCAAGCCGCCGACCATACGAGCGATGCGCCCGTTTTCATGGCGCAAGTTGCAGTGCCGAATGACGGGATGCTCATTCTGGTGCGCCATGCCGATCGCAACCCCAAGGAGACGGACCTCAACGAACGAGGGCGTGCGCGCGCAGCCGCCTTGCCAGGTGCGCTTTCTGATCTGCCCTTGGACGCGATTTTCATGACGAACTTTCGCAGGAACGCGGATACCGCACGCCCGCTGGCCGCCGCACGTCAGCTGACGCCGCAGGTTTTGGAGTCCGATGCTGCCCTGTCGACACGGCTGGTGGCTGCCGCGGAAAATGCGAGTGTCATTTGGATCGGGAATGTCGGCAATTTGGTCGATCTGTGGGAAGCGCTCGGCCTGAAAGGGCCGTCGCCGACACAGTACGGCAGCATCGCAGTGCTCGCGGCACGCGATGGGCGGTGGCAGGTGAGTTGGCGCGCTTTTGAGCCTTAGCCTGCGGGCAGAACTCAAATTGTTTGTGGCAGTGTCGCCGCTACTTCGATTGAGAAATCTTAAGATCTCCATGACCCTCGGCCGTGAGGCAAGACGCGCACCCCCACAAGGGTGCCGTCCTGCGAGGCCCATCGCCCAGATCATGCAGCAGAAAGTCGCTGAGCGGCATGTAAGTCTTACCATCATGCTCAAAGCTGCGCGTGACGTGGCACGATGCACATCCCCGCGCCTCGAAACGCGCCTGCTCTGCCGGTGTCGCGAAGGGCATATCTGGATCAGGGGACAGGGCTTCAAACGCCGCGTTCAGGCGGCGCATCTCGTCGGCATCCCGAATGGTGATGCCATGCGCTCCGGCGGCGATGGTCGCGAAATCCTCGAAGCGCCCGGCGGACAATGCGCTCCCGAAAATTCCAATGATGGGGCGCTCTACGCCGCTCACGAACCGCATGCGCCCGGCGATGCCGTCTTGGTCGAGGTCGTAGGCGTCCTCGAACAGAAACGGCCACTCTTCCGGCAGACCGGTGAGCGCCTTCAGGCCAACGATATCAATCGTGCCGTCGGCACCGATGTGGCACGACATGCATCGCGCCACGACATCGGAACCTAACGCTGTCTCACCTTTTGCTGGGCCCGGCGCCTCAGCATGCGCAACGCCGAGCCACAGGGTCAGGATGAGGGCGAGCCTGCCGCCCATCTACGAAGAAAAGAGTGCAGACGCGCGTCGGAACTCAAACCCAAGCGTACTGGCGGCCACCTTCAGGTCGCTGACAATCTGACCGTCCGGGTCGAGCCGTTCGACCCCGCGCGTGTCGCGGCGCAATGTTCGCAAAAGATTGGATGAGGCCGTGTTGATCGCGTTGTCGATTTCCTGGTCGGTGAGGCCGACATAGGGCTCGATATTGCGCCACATGGAAAGGGCTCCCACCAAGCGATCTGCGACCACGGCGGTATCCATCCCGAACTCTGTCAGGACAAGGTCTTCTGCCCAAGCGCCGCTTTCGAGGTAGGTGGCAATGATGCCCAACTGCTCGGCGAGCAGATCGGCGTCGCGACCGTCCTGCCGCGACGAGATCTGACTGCGCGCGGCCTCCGTTGCGGCGGAAAGTTGTGTTGTCGCTATGGCGAAGGTCGCGCGAATGTCTTGAGCCGCCCCCTCGCAAGCCTCGCTGCACTCCCGTGTGCTGGCTGCGACCAGCGAGATGAGGGCATCATCTTCCAACGCCGCGGCGTCTGGCGCCTGATAAAACAGCCATGCCGCAGCGCTGTAGCGCGACACCATGGTCTTGAGCGCAAACTGGGCCTGGTTCGACAGTCTGTCGTATGTCGCGCCCTTATCTGCGAGATCGACAATCTGCCCGCCGAGCACAGCGCCTGCCCGCACGCCAGAGGCCGCCATTTCCCAGTTGGCGAGGACAGCCTCTTTCGCGCTGAGCGTCGGATCGTAGTTTCCGAAGTTCCCCTCGGGAAGAACGATGGAGCCATCTTGGGCCACGCTCAATTGCGGAAGAAGGGCCACAACGGCAGCGGTCAGCAAAGCGCGCATGGTCGCTCCTTTCGATGACAGGTTTTGAAACTTTGTCCTTGTTACAGATCCGACATGACAGGGGCGTAACATCAAGGCCTAGGCGAAAAAAATCCACCCTAGCCTTCGGAAAATTGGTATCCTAGTAAAAAAGTAAGAATTATCGATTCCCGAGGTCTAAAAGGATGAAAGCTCCCATGATCAAAGCCCTTACCCCCCTTCTTGTCGGCACGACGCTGCTCTCGACGCCCGCCTTTGCGGAGTCCAGCCGCGCGGTCATCGACGGCTACGCAGATCTCGCGTTGGCCAAGTACAGCGACAGTCTGAACGCAGCCCGCGCCCTTCAGACCGCCGTTGACGCGCTCGTCTCCTCACCCTCCGCCGAGACCCATGCCGCGGCGCAACAGGCGTGGCTTGATGCGCGCGTGCCCTACCAGCAGACGGAGGCCTACCGGTTCGGAAACGCCGTCGTCGACGAATGGGAGGGCAAGGTGAACGCATGGCCGCTCGACGAGGGCCTGATCGATTACGTCGACACCGCCATTTATGGCGAGACCAATGAGGAAAACGGCTTCTACCGTGCCAACATCGTTGCCTCTGCGAGCGTGACCGTCGGCGGCATTGACGTCGATGCGACCGACATTACCCCGGCGCTCCTGCAAGAGCTCCATGAGATTGACGGGATCGAGGCGAACGTGGCCACTGGCTACCACGCGATCGAATTTCTGCTGTGGGGGCAGGACCTTAACGGGACAGGAACGGGCGCTGGCGCGCGGAGCTTCACCGATTTTGACGCTGCTGCCTGCACCAACGGCAATTGCGATCGGCGCGCAGAATATCTCACCGCGGCCTCCGATCTTTTGATTTCCGACCTCGAAGAGATCGTTGCTGCCTGGGGCACGAACGGGGCGGCGCGCGCTGATCTTGCTGCGCAATCGGATGCTGAAGGCATCTCCTCGATCCTGACAGGGCTTGGCTCGTTGTCTTACGGCGAGCTCGCGGGGGAGCGCATGAAGCTCGGCCTGATCCTGCATGATCCGGAAGAGGAGCATGATTGCTTCGCAGACAACACGCACAACTCTCATTTCTACAACGCGCTTGGCATGCAGAATGTCTTTCTTGGTCGCTATGTGGGGACCGATGGAAGCGTCACCGAAGTGCCGTCTCTGTCTGATCTTCTCCGCACCCTGGATCCGGCGCTCGACGCGGAAATGACCGCGAAGCTTGCATCGACAATGGAGGCTATGGGGGTCATGAAAGCTCGCGCCGACAGTGGCGTTGAGGCCTATGATCAGATGATCGGGTTTGGCAACACAGAGGGGAACGCGGTGGTGCAGGCCGCCATCGACACGCTCGTGGATCAAACCGCGACCATCGAAGACTTGGTCGCCGTTCTCGATGCCGCGGACATCACGGTCGAAGGGTCCGACAGCCTCGACGATCCGACGGCGGTGTTCCAATAATACCCCTGGCCATATGTGATGTGCCCGGCAGCTTTTTCTGCCGGGCAAGCCTGTCGAGGGGATCTTGATGCTGCAAAACAGGAAAGCGCTGTCCGTCGCGGGCCTCGTCGCTGTGCTTGCGGTGCCGGTCATCTCGGAAACCGCGGCGGAGCGGAAGGCCCGGATCCTTGCGCCCGCAGTCGATTTTTCGACGGCCGAAAGATTTGAAGCCCTGCAGGGCGGATCAGGCACCAACCAGGAGCGCTTTGACAGCAACGCGTTCTCGCTCCCTTCGGCGGCGCTGACATTCGAACAGCGATCTGATTTTTTCGTCGGCAATGGCGTTTTTGACAGGCCCTGGGTGGCCGCGCCGTCTTCGACGATCGGCTCGGACGGGTTGGGCCCCTACTACAACG
>JBCBME010000036.1:0-13297 GCA_039822945.1 Pseudomonadota bacterium | reverse complement strand
CAGATGCCAGCGATCCCGAGACCCGCGCGGCATCACTCGCGCTTCTCGGGGCAGCCTTTGGCGCAGGCACCATCCTTGGCCCCGCATTCGCGGCGACACTCGCAGGCATTGGCCCGCTCATCCCCCTTGTCATCATCGCGCTTGCCGCGATCCCAGCGGCGGTCTTTGCGGCCCGGCATATCCCGGCAACACCGCCAGCGGCTGAAACGCCCCCCGGGCTCGGCAGCACCGGGCGCCGTGTGGCGCTCCTCCTTGTGGGCGTGGCGAGCGCGTTCTTCACCGTGGCCGCCGTCCAGCAGAGCCTCGCCTTCTACGTCCAGGACATCTTCGGCCTCGACGCGCCCGCCACGGCGCAGCGCACAGGCCTCTTCTTCATGGTGCTCGCGCTGGCCAACCTCACGGCGATCCTGACGGTCTCGCGCGTCAACCCGCCCACGCGGCCCACGCTCGCCCTCGGCGGCGCGCTTGGCGCGGTGGGGGCAGCGCTCCTCGTCGCGGTGCCCTCGGCCCCGTGGCTTCTCTGGCCCGCGATGGTGATCATGGGGCTCGGCTTCGGCGCGTTCATGCCAGCTGCCCAGGGGGAGGCATCGCTCAGGGTGCCCGCAGATGTGCAAGGCGCAGTAGGCGGCCTCGTGGCGAGCGCCATGGCCGCCGGTTTCATCATCGGCCCCATCGGGGGGACCGCGCTCTACGGGATGGACCCGGCGCTGGCCTACGGTGTGGCAGCCGCAGCCGTCGTCATCGGCACGGCCCTCACGCTCTACCGCCCGCCTGTGTAGCCGGCCTCGCTCACCTGTTCGAGCCACCCCGCCTCCGGGCTCGGCTGCGTAGCGATGTGCTGCATGGGCGTGTCCGCGGCGGCACCGTGCCAATGCTCGAGCCCGGCGGGGATCTCCACCACGTCGCCCATGGAAATGGGAAAGACCCTGTCCCGCGTCCCAAAGAGGCCATTGCCCGAGGTCACGTAGAGCACCTGCCCCTCGGCATGGGTGTGCCAGGCCGTTCGCGCGCCCGGCGCGAAGGTCACCCGCATCTGTGTGAGCGCGATGGCGTCATGATTCGAGAGCCTTTCGAGCGTCACCGTGCCGGTGAAGTAGTCGTCCGAGCCCATGCTGGCCTCGATCCCGCTCGAATTTCGCAGTGTCACATCCATGGCTATCCCCTTTTTCTTAACGCTCCTGGCGCGCCGACCCTCAAATCTTAACGCTTATTAACCCTAACGTACGCACCCCTAGCAGTCTCGCTAACCATTCAGCCCTACCCATTTCTGGCGATGCACACGGAGGGAAAGACCATGATCCGCTTCATTTACGGCGACGAGCTCGCCAAGCTCCCGAAACTCAAGCGTACCATGCACGAAGACCGCGCCTGGCAGTTCAAGGAGCGCCTCGGCTGGGACGTGAGCGTCGACGAAAAGGGCTGGGAAATCGACGAATACGACGCGCTGAACCCGCTCTACGTGATCTGGGAAAAGCCCTGCGGGAGCCATGGTGGCTCCATGCGGCTTCTGCCCACGACCGGCCAGACCATGGTGAACGACCACTTCACCCATCTTACAGAGGGCGTGCGGATCGTCTCACCCCGTGTCTGGGAATGCACCCGCTTTTGCCTGAGCCAGGGGGCCGCCCCCACGACAGCCGCCGCACTGATGCTGGCCGGCGGTGAGATCCTTCAGGGCTTTGGCCTGATGTCCTATGTCGGCGTCTTTGATGCGCGCATGGTGCGGATCTATTCCCGCATCGGCTCCTCGCCCGAGGTGCTCGGCTCCGAAGGGGTAGGCCGCGAAAAGATCTCCGTGGGGCTTTGGCATTTCGACAAGGACGCGCAGGCCCGGGTGGCCCGGCAGGCGGGCCTCTCCCCCGCCATCACGCGGCTCTGGTTCGATCGGGCCTTTGGCCACGCGATCCGCCGCGAGGCCGCCGCCTGACACGGCCATATCGGCTGGCGAACCCCATGGCGCGGCCCTATGGTCGCGCCCATGGCCACCACCCTCACCCTCTCTGACGATCAGGCCGTCGCGCACGATACGGTGGCCGCGGCCCTCCTCGAGGCCGGTGTCGACATCAGCGAGGGCACGACGCTGCCCCCGCGTGACGGCAAATCGAGTGTCCTCGCCGTCATCGGCAAGGCGGGCTCGGGCAAGACCCTCCTCCTCGCAGAGCTCTACCAAGCGCTCGCAGAAGCGGGCGTGGAGGTGGTGAGCGGCGACTACGAGGGCCGCAAACGCAAAGATCGCCGCACGCTGGCGATCCTCGCCCCCACGAACAAGGCCGCCTCGGTGCTCAGGATGCGCGGGGTGCCCGCCACCACGATCCACCGGATCCTCTACACCCCCGTCTACGACCCCGAATACGAACGCATCGCCGACTGGCTCGCAGGCCAAGGCGAACGCCCCGAGATCGAGGGAATGACGGATGAGGCGCTCGACCGCGCGGCGCGGTTCTACGAGGGCAACAAATCCATGCCCGGCGCGCTCGCGGCGGCAGGGCTTCGTGGGTCGGATTTCATCACCGGGTGGAAACGGCGCGAGGATCCGCTCGATATCGGCTTCATCGATGAGGCCTCGATGCTCGACACCCGCCAATTCGAGGATCTGCAGGACATCTTTCCCACGCTCCTCCTCTTTGGCGATCCCGCGCAGCTCGCGCCGGTGAACCAATCGGGCTCCATGGTCTTTGACGGTCTGCCCGCGCCGCGCAAGCTCAGCCTCGGGCGCGTCCACCGGCAGGCGCAGGACAACCCAATCCTCGATCTGGCCCATGCGCTGGGCGATCCCGCGCTTGAGTTTCACGACTTCGAGCAGATGGTGAGCGAGGCCGCCCAACGCGACGATCGCGTCATCTTTGCCCAGCGCGTCGAAAGCGATCTGATGGCCCGCTCCCCGGTGCTCGTCTGGCGCAACCAGACGCGCATCCGCCTCATCCAGGCCTTTCGCGGGGCCTTTGGCGCGCCAGAGGACGACCTCATCGAGGGGGAGCCGCTCATCTGCGACGGGATCGAGCTACCCATGAAGCACCGCAAGAAGCGGCTCGACCTCGAGGCGCGCGGCCTCATCAAGGGCGCGCAGGTGATCTATATGGGCCCCGGTCGCCGCCCTGGCTTTTCCCGGCTCCACGTCGTGGGCGCCGCTGATCCGCAGGTCAATGCGGCCTCCATCGTCAAAATCGAGAAGCCCGACGAGGAAGAGCCCTTCATCCCCTTTGCCGCGCGCATGGGGGCCACGTTCCTTCACGGCGCAGCGGTCACCATCCACAAGGCGCAAGGGAGCCAATGGGAAAACGTGCAGGTCTTTGCTCCGGACATCTTCGTGGCCGCGCGGATGAACCGGATGGAGGCAGGCACGCAGCTTTGGAAGCGGCTCGCCTACGTGGCCATCACGCGCGCCTCGGAGCGGCTGCACTGGGTGGTGCGCAATAGGCTCTCCAAACCCACCGGGCCGCTCATCGTCGATGATCTGACGCCAGAGAGCGTGCCACTGGAACTGACGGAAATGACGGGAGACGAGGCATGAAAACGATCCTCATCACAGGCGCGAGCCAAGGCATTGGCGCGGCGACGGCGGAGGCGTTCCTCGACGCGGGCTGGCATGTGGGTCTGCTGGCGCGCCGCAAGGAGCCGCTCGAGGCCATGGCCAAGGGGCGCGCAGCAACGGTTCTCGCCGCCGATGTCACCGATGAGGCCGCCGTGGACGCCGCGGTCTCCACCCTTGCGGCTCAGACGGGCCGGCTCGACGCGCTCTTCAACAATGCGGGCATGTTCGGCCCCCAGACCACCATCGACGAGGTGGACTATGCCGCCTGGCGCGAAGTGGTGGAGGTCAATTTGAACGGCATGTTCCTCGCGGCCCGCGCGGCTTTTCGCCAGATGCGCGCGCAAAGCCCTCAAGGTGGGCGCATCATCAACAATGGCTCCGTCTCTGCCCACACACCCCGCGAGGGCTCGATCGCCTACACAAGCACCAAACACGCCGTCACCGGCCTGACAAAGACACTCTCCCTCGACGGGCGCCCGTACGACATTGCCTGCGGTCAGATCGACATCGGCAACGCCCGCACGCCGATGGTGGAGGCGCTCGACGCACGCCGCGCCGCCGATGGCCTGTCCAAGGTGCCGTCCATGGATGTCGAGGATGCCGCCCGCGCGGTGCTCACGATGGCGGAGCTGCCGCTGGAGGCCAACGTGCAGTTCATGACGATCATGGCGACGAAGATGCCCTATATCGGGCGTGGTTAGCGGGCCCGGCTAGTTGCGGATCAGCCGGAACGCGGCAGAGGCCAGCCACCCCGCCGCAATCGCGATGAAGAGCGACATGATCCCGTAGATCAGCGGCTGCTCATGGGCGAGATTGTAGAGAAACCGCTCAAGCCCCACCTTGCTCACCTCGAGGTTCGTGACATGGCGCGCCACGACGGCCTTGTTCCGCATCAGGTAGATCGTGGTCTCGTAGATGCCCTCGGTCAGGTTGGCGGGCAGCGCCACCTGCGCGCGAAAGAGCGTTCCATCGAAAAACGCCACGCGGCTTTCATTGAGCTGGTAGGCGTCTTCGGCGGTCCGGATCCGGATGAGCGCCTCCGTAAACTCGGGCGCAGAGGCCCCCGCCCCGCCATCGACGGCGCGAATGACCCGCTCCTTGCTGATGCGGTGGCGCAGGTCTTCGGTCTCCGAGAGGATCTCGGCAAGGGGTGCCGTGCTCATGACGGAGTAAAAGGACGGCGCGCTGTCGATCTCGAGCTCAGCCGCATTGACCCAGATGCCCGCCACGCGGTCCATCTTGCGCACGGTGATGGGCGCATCGGGCCCCGACACCGTGATGATCACGTCAATCGGATCGGTTGCCACCAGCGCCTCGCGCCGCGTCACCGCGCCGAAGATCAGGATCTCCGAGCCCGTGAAGTTCGTGGTGATGGACACGTTGCGCTGGCTGAGATCGGCCACGATCCCCTCGCCCTGCCCGAGGGCAAGGGCAGGCCAAAGCAGAAGAAGCGCCAGAAGCCGTCTCAATGCCCTGCCCCGCTCGCGATGGAATAAAGCTCCGCGGGCTCAAGCAGGAGATCGAGCGCGAGGTTGCCACAGACAAGAAGGACCATCCCGGCGAGCAGGATCCTGAGTTGCTCGGCCTTGAGACGCGCACCGATGATCGTGCCCACCTGCGCGCCGATGACCCCCCCGATGAGGAGGAGCACCGCCAGCACGACATCCACCGTAAAGTTCGTTGTCGCATGGAGGAGCGTCGTGAACCCGGTGACGAAAATGATCTGAAAGAGGGATGTGCCGATCACGACCTTCGTGGGCATCCCGAGGAGGTAGATCATCGCTGGCACGAGGATGAAGCCGCCGCCCACGCCCATGATCGCAGCCAGGATACCCACGGCGACCCCCACGATGAGCGGCGGGATGACAGAGATATAAAGCCCCGAGACGCGAAACCGCATCTTGAAGGGCAGCGCATGGATGAGCCCGTGCTTCTTGCGCTGCGGCGGCCCGGAGGAGGGTCGCTTCGCGCGGCGCAGCGCATTGAGGCTTTCGATGAACATGAGCGTGCCGACGACACCGAGAAAGACGACGTAGCAAAGCTTTACCAGCAGATCGACCTGCCCGAGCGCCTTCAGGTAGTTGAAGATCACAACGCCCACCGCAGCCCCGATCAGGCCTCCGATGAGCAACACCGTGCCCATCCTGAGATCCACAGAGCGTCGCCTGAGATGCGCCAGCACGCCGGAAAAGGAAGAGGCCACGATCTGGTTGGCCTCGGTGGCCACAGCGACAGCGGGCGGGATGCCGATGAAGAAGAGGAGCGGCGTCATCAAAAATCCGCCGCCCACACCGAACATGCCAGAGAGGACGCCCACAATGCCACCCAACCCCAAGAGCAGGAATGCGTTCACCGACACCTCGGCGATGGGGAGATAAATTTGCATGCGAACCGTCCGGCTTGAGCGCCTGACGTCTTCATGGCATGGGCGCAGGCCTCGCGTCCAGCCTCAGCGCTCCTTGACGTATGGCTCGCCCCCCGCCCGTGGCGGAATTGCCTTACCCACGAAACCCGCGAGGATCACGACGGTGAGGATGTAGGGCAGCGCATCCATGAACTCGACGGGCACCACAAAGAGGCCGAGATCGAGGTTTTGGAAGCGGAGCGCGATCGCCTGAAGGAAGCCGAAGAGCAGGCAGGCATAAAGCGCGTACCAGGGCCGCCACTTGGCAAAGATAAGCGCCGCAAGCGCAATGTAGCCGCGGCCCGCCGTCATCTCCTTCACAAAGCCTGCCTGGAGCGAGGTGGCGAGGTAGGCCCCCGCGATCCCGCAGAGCACGCCGCAGATGGCCACCGCCGCAAAGCGCAGCCCGACGACGCTCACACCCGCTGTGTCGACGGCGGCCGGGTTTTCTCCCACGGCGCGGAGCCTGAGGCCAAAGCGGGTCCGAAAGAGCACGTACCAAGAGATCGGCACCATCGCGAGCGCGAGATAGACGATGGCCGTGTGGCCGGAGACGAGCTCGTTATAGAGCGGGCCCACCACGGGCACTGGGATGATCGCCTCCGCAAACGGCCACTGCCACGGCGAGAACCGTCCCGCGCCGGTCAGCGACGGCGTTCGCCCGCCCTGCGCAAACCATGCCTGCGCGATGAGCACGGTCAGGCCCGAGGCCAGAAAGTTGATCGCCACGCCGGAAATGAGCTGATTGCCCCGGAAGGTGATCGAGGCAAGCCCATGGATGATGCTGAGCGCCATGGAGGCTGCAACCCCCGCCAGGAGCCCCAGCCAGACCGAGCCCGTCACGAAGGCGATGGCCGCCGACAGAAACGCGGCGGCGAGCATCTTCCCCTCGAGCCCGATGTCGAAGATGCCTGCCCGCTCGGAGTAGAGCCCCGCAAGACAGGCGAGGAGGAGCGGTGTCGCCAACCGGATCGTGGAATCGAGGATCTGGAGGAGTGTCGCGTAATCCATAAGTCAGGTCCTGATGGCGCCGGCGGGATGCCTCCGGCGGAAGTATTTTGGGACAGAAGAAGGCGGGATCGCACGCATCGTCACCGCTCCGTCGCGAGGCGGAAGGCCATGAAGGCGAGGAACGAGCCGAGCGCTGCCTCGATCCAGCGGCGGGCGCAGGCATATCCGGCGCGGAAGATCGTTGAGGAGAAAAGGAACGCCCAGCCACCATGGCAGATGAAGGAGATCACATAGGCGCCGACAAAGAAGGCGGCGACGATCGCGGGCGGGGCAAGGGCCACCCCGGAGACCGCGTGGATGGCGATCCAGAAGACGATGGCCTTGGGGTTGGTGGCCTGAAGGGCGAAGCCCGTGGCAAAGTTCGCGCGATGTGACTTGGGCTTTGCTGCGGCGGGTTTCAGAGGCGTCGGATCGGCGGCTTTCTTGAAGGCGCCGTATGCGAGCCATGCGAGGTAGGTCGCGCCAAGGAGGCGCAAGCCCGTCATGGCCCAAGCCGCTTGTTCGAGGATGAGGCCCACACCGGCCAGCGTCAGCGCGTTCAGAAGCACACTGCCCATCGCGATGCCCGCCGTGGTGGCCATGGCCGCGCCGCGGCCTTGGGCTGCCCCCACGCCGAGAAGAAGCGCGACGGAGGGCCCCGGCGACGAGGCCGCCACCAGAAGGATTGCGTAAGCGGCGAGGATGCCCGGGAGAAAGAGCGCGAGATCCGTCATTCGGCGGCCGTCGCCGGTGGCTGCGGTTTGCTGGTCTGGCGGAGCGCGCGGCGGCTGTAGAATGCCTCCACCGGCATACGCACCATATTGTCGAGCGCCCCGGTAAAAAGGATCACGAGCGCCTGAATGACGATGATGAGCTCGGTCGGGATCGACGTCCAGAAGGCGAGCTCCGCCCCGCCCTGCACGAGAAACCCGAAGAGGAGCGCGGCCAGCAGGATCCCGACAGGGTGCGAGCGGCCCATGAGTGCCACCGCGATCCCGATGAAGCCCGCGTTCTGGACGGAGTTGTTCACGAGGCGCTCGGCCTCTCCCATGACGGTGTTGATGGCCATGAGGCCCGCAAGCGCGCCCGAAATGAGCATCGTGATCATGGTGATCTTGGTGGGCGAGATGCCCGCGTAGCGGCCCGCAGGCTCTGACTTGCCATAGGCGCGGATCTCGTAGCCGAGCGGTGTGCGCCAGAGGAGGAGCCAGACACCGTAGGCCGCCAGAAGCGCAAGAAAGAGCGAGATGTTAGCCGGGGCCCGTTCAAACGCCTCGATCCCGATGAGGGCGGCCATGTCTTCGAGCGTGGGCAAATGCGCCCCTTCTGCGAACCGCGCCGACGAGCTTTCCATCTGACCCACGGGTTTCAGACCATTGTTGAGCAGATAGATGATGAGCGCGAAGGCGATGTAGTTGAACATGATCGTCGTGATCACGATGTGGCTGCCGCGCTTGGCCTGAAGATAGGCGGGGATCAGCGCCCAACCGGCCCCAAAGAGCGCGCCGCCGATGATCGCGGCGGGCAAGGCCACCGTCCAGTGCGGCCAAGGCAGCGCGAGGCAGACCAGCGCCACACCGAGGCCACCGAGCGTCGCCTGCCCCTCGCCCCCGATGTTGAAGAGCGAGGCGTGAAACGCCACCGCCACGGCCAAGCCGGTGAAGACGAAGCTTGTCATGTAATAGAGCGTGTAAGAGATCCCCTGGGAGGAGCCGAACGCCCCCTCGATCATGTAGCCCAGCGCCTCGATCGGGTTCTCGCCGATCCCGAGGATCACGAGCGCTGATAGAAGCGCCGCGAGCAGCAGCGAAATCAGCGGCACGAGCAGGACGTCGGCCCATTGGGGCATCTTATCCATGGTGGTCTCCCATTCGGTCCGGTGATGTCATGCGGCGGCCCCCTCGTTGCCGGGGACAACGCCCGCCATCAGGAGGCCGAGCTCCTTCTCGTCGGTCTCGTCCGGCAGCCGCTTACCCATGATCTTGCCGTCAAACATCACCGCGATGCGATCGGACAAGGACAGGATCTCGTCGAGTTCGACGCTCACAAGCAGGATCGCCTTACCCTGATCGCGCAGCGCCACGATCTGCTGGTGGATGAATTCGATGGCCCCGATATCGACGCCGCGGGTCGGCTGCCCGATCAGCAAAAGGTCCGGATTGCGCTCGATCTCGCGCGCGAGCACGATTTTCTGCTGGTTGCCGCCGGAGAAATTCTTGGCCGCCAGCTTCGGGTTGGGCGGGCGCACGTCAAAGCGCTCCATTTTGCCTGCAGTATCGTTTCGTATGCCCGGGTTGTTGGTGAGAATGCCCTTCGTGTAGCGCGTATCCTTGTGGTAGCCGAAGGCCGTGTTTTCCCACGCCATGAAATCCATGATGAGGCCCTCGCGCTGGCGGTCTTCGGGCACATGGGCGATGCCACGCGCGCGGCGCGACTGGCCGTCTGATTTCGCGCCGGTCAGGTCGATCTCTTCGTTGTTCATCACGATCTGGCCGGTGGCCGCGCGGTAGCCGCCCAGCACCTCAAGAAGCTCTGACTGGCCGTTGCCCGCGACACCCGCGAGGCCGAGGATTTCGCCGGCGCGGACGTCAAAACTGATGCCTTTGACCCGTTCCACACCTTTATCGTCCACAACCCGCAGATTATCGACCTTGAGCACCGCGGCACCGGGCTGCGCCGGCGCTTTGTCAACGCGCAGCAGCACCTTGCGGCCCACCATGAGCTCGGCCAGCTCGGTGGGAGAGGTCTCAGCGGTCTTCACCGTCGCCGTCATCTCACCGCGGCGCATCACGCTCACCGTATCGGTGATGTCCATGATCTCGCGCAGCTTGTGGGTGATGAGGATGATCGTCTTCCCCTCCTCGCGGAGCCGCCCGAGGATGCGAAAGAGCTGATCGGCCTCAGAGGGGGTGAGCACGCCGGTGGGCTCATCGAGGATCAGGATGTCGGCCTGCCGGTAGAGCGCTTTGAGGATCTCGATACGCTGCTGGTAGCCCACGCTCAGCGTCTCCACGGTGGCATCGGGATCGACGTTGAGGCCGTAATCGTCGGCCAATTCCTTCAAGAGCTTGCGCGCCTTGGCGAGCGAGGGCTTCAGAAAGCCGCCGTCTTCCGCGCCGAGAATGATATTTTCGAGAACGGTGAAGTTCTCGACCAGCTTGAAATGCTGAAAGACCATGCCGATGCCCGCCGCGATGGCGGCCTGGCTGTCGGGGATCACGGTCTTTTCACCGCGGATAAAGATCTCGCCCGCATCAGCTTTGTAAAAGCCGTAGAGGATCGACATCAGCGTCGATTTCCCCGCGCCGTTTTCACCGATGATCCCGTGGATCGTGCCCGGCTGGACGCTGATGGAAATGTCCTTGTTGGCCTGGACGGGGCCGAAGGCTTTCGAAATTCCCTTGAGCTCGATGGCCGGTGCGCTCACGCCTCGGCCCCCACGAAGCCCGCGATGAGGGTCAAGCGGCCTTCATCGTCGGTGTCCGCAAAATAGATGCCGTGCTGCACCATGTCGGTGCCGTCGGGCCCCTTTCCGCCAAACGCGACCTTGGCGCGAAGATATCCGTTCACCTCGCTCACATTGGCGACCTCGGCCGTCCAGCCCGGCGCGTTCGCGCTGAACTGGCCCACGTAGTCGGCAATCGCCGCACCGCTAAGCCGTCCGCCGGAGCGCGGGTCGGAATAGGTGGCGCCCTCAGCGAGGGAGCCCGCGATCATGCCCGCGCGGGTGGCGGCGTCGCTTTCACCCCAGGCGGCGAAGAATGTTTCGAGAGAGGCGGACATGGCAGACTTCCGAAAGCTGCGAGTGGTAAGGGGCCGCCCTCCGCATCGGGAAGGCGGCCCCGGTCGTGTTTAGAAGGACAGAGCCGGGCAGGTCTCGTCGGAGGTGTAGTCGTGGACCATCACCTCACCGGACACGATGGAGGCCTTGGCCGCCTCGACGGTATCGATCATGTCCTGGCTCACGAGCTCTGCGTTGAACTCGTCGAGGGCATAGCCCACGCCGTCATTCGCCAGACCCTGCACCTGGAAGCCGGTCTCGAGGCCCGGGCCGTCGGAGAACGCGTCAAAGACGGCGTTGTCGACGCGCTTGAGCATCGAGGTCAGCACCTCACCGGGGTGGAGGTAGTTCTGGTTGCTGTCGACACCGATGGACAGGATATCTTCGTCGGCGGCGGTTTGCAGCACGCCCACGCCGGTGCCGCCCGCCGCGGCATAGATCACGTCAGCGCCCTGGCTGATCTGGGATTTCGTCAGCTCGGAGCCTTTCACCGGGTCGTTCCACGCGGCGGGCGTCGTGCCCGTCATGTTGGCGATGATCTCGGCATCGGGGTTCACGGCCTTCACGCCCTGCGCGTAGCCGCAGGCAAACTTGCGGATGAGCGGGATGTCCATGCCGCCGATGAAGCCCACCGTGTCGGACTCGGATGCCATCGCCGCCAGCATCCCCACGAGGTAGGAGCCCTCATGCTCGTTAAAGACCACCGAGCGGACGTTGGGGGCATCCACCACCATGTCGATGATGACAAAGGAGGTGTCGGGGTAATCCGGTGCCACCTCGCCTAGCGCGCCGCCAAAGGCAAAGCCGGCCATCACGATCGGGTTGGAGCCAGCCTCGGCAAAGCGGCGCAGCGCCTGCTCACGCTGGGCTTCGTTCTGAAGCTCAACTTCGCGGAATTCGCCGCCGTTCTCTTCGGCCCAGCGGGTCGCGCCGTTGAAGGCCGCCTCGTTGAAGGATTTGTCGAACTTGCCGCCCAGATCAAAGATGATGGCAGGGTCGGCGGCGACGGCCGATGCGCTGAGGGCCAACGCGGCGGTCGCGCCGAGCAGTTTCGTGTATGCAGTCATGTGGTTTCCCCATGTTGGTGGCGCGCGTCGGATGCGCGCGGTGCGATCGTCGTGATCTGGCAGGGAGTTCAAGGGAAAGGGCGCGGGGCGTCAACCGGATTCTAGCGTCGGCCTGCCGCTTGAGCGAGCATGTGATCAGCTTTTCAGCGCCTTTTCGAAGAGCCGCGCATCGTGGCCGGCGCCGCGTCCGTAGTAGCCAGCGCGCCGCCCCGCCTCTCGAAATCCGCGCGCCTCGTAAAATGCGCTTGCCGCCACATTGGCCTCCATCACTTCGAGCATGAGGCGCGTGACACCGCGCGCGACCAGTCGCGCCTCAAGGTCTGAGAGGAGTGCTGTGGCCACGCCCGACCGCCGCGCTTCGGGGCGGGTGGCAATAAGGAGAAGCTCCGCCTCATCAAGAACTAGCCGCGCGATGGCGTATCCGTCGGGGGACGTGGCAAGCGCAAAAGCGGGATCCTCGAGCGCCCGTGCAAAATCCGCTTCGCGCCACCCATGGGCCCCGGCATGGCCGAAAGCGCTCACATGGAGCGCGTTGAGTGTGGCTGCGTCAGTCAATCAAAACGGGCGGCGCATCGCGCGGCGGGGCCGCACCGGCGGGGCGCACGTAAAGCGGCTTTGGCAGCGCGCCCACCCCGCGCCTGTCATAGGCCAAACGCGCCAGCGTCTCGATATGCTCTGCCCGGCCATAGGCGCTCGACAGCGGCATCGCCTCCGGCTGGGCGTCCGAAAGCCGAGGGGCCTCCATCGAGGCCGCATCAAAGACGTAGAACCGGCCCTGAGTGGCGGGCACGGCAGCGGCAATCGTGCCTGCGAGGCGTGCCGTCGTGTCAAAGGCCGAGACCCCGATCGCCTCGATCCGAAGCGCAAGCGCGAGGCCCCGCGCCGCAGACACACCGATGCGGATGCCTGTAAAGTTGCCCGGCCCCGTGCCCACAGCGAGCGCGTCGAGATCGCGCCAGGCAAGCCCTGCGCCCTCAAGCATCTCTTCGAGGATCGGGATCAGCCGCTCCCCCTGCCCGCGCGCCATCTCCTCCACGCGATGCGTGACCGCGCCGCCCCTCAAGAGAGCGGCGGCGACAAAGGGGCCCGACGTATCAAAGGCTAGGAGCGCCATGGGTCAGCCCCCGTGGCGGGTGGTGCATGTTATTGCGGGATTGAGTGCCATGGAGACAGACGTGCCGCCTCAGACAGCCACCGGGCGCACTTCTGCGACTTCGGGGATGTAGTGGCGCAGCAGGTTCTCGATGCCCATCTTGAGCGTGAGCGTTGAGGAGGGGCAGCCCGCACACGCGCCTTGCATATGAAGGTAAACCACGCCGCGATCGAACCCGTGGAACGTGATGTCGCCGCCGTCTTGCGCAACAGCCGGGCGGACGCGGGTGTCGAGCAGTTCCTTGATCGTGGCGACCGTTGCTTCATCGTCGGCGTCGTAGGCTTCGCCATGCTGATCGGCAGCGGAGCCTTCCGCATCGCTGACCACCGGCGCGCCCGACATGAAGTGTTCCATGATCGCGCCGAGCACA